>JASDTB010000020.1:0-29024 GCA_041441455.1 Bacteroidales bacterium | reverse complement strand
GAACGGTGGCCCAGTATCCGCCAGAATGGTGGCCCAGTATGGTCCAGAATATTCAGTAGTCTCTCCAAATCGTTAAAATTATACTTCAACGTGTTAGAAGTTATCGAAATAGGAGTGCCATACATCTTGAAACTACTTTGCAAAAGCTTCCGCTTTATCCCACTTACCCTTCCGATGTACTTCTCGGGATCGCTGACAAAGATCAACAAAAACTTATTTGACATTATCTCCTCTGTTCTAATCTGAACAATCTCTTCCCAAACTATAAGACCAACACTGGACGCATTTGAATTGTCTGTAATACCTTTCTCATCAATTGTCAATCCTATCGTTTTATCAAAAAGCTTTTTAAATGTATAAACTCCAACCGCACCGAAAAATACCACAGCCGCAACTCCAACAATCATTATTGTCTGTTCGTTTCTCAAGATTGGAGTGATAAAAGTATCTGGTGTGATTAAAAAAATAGTTCCTAATATCAAAAATGCAATTGAACCAATTACTCCCAGTAAAATCTTCGTCTTACTTAGTGGTATCTCTATTTTATTCATATTATTTAATGTTTTAAAATGGATAGTTTTTTCTAATTTCAAATTCAAATATATTAAATTAATTTTTATACTTTTGATAATATCAAATGATACTATCAAAGATGAAGCCTCCATACGTCATAACAGATAAAATATTGTCGTTAGTTGCCTCTATTTCAGAGAAAATAGGAGAGATTAATGCTACGCATCTATATAAGCCAGCAACAGAATTACGCAAAAAAAACAGAATCAAAACAATTCAATCCTCTTTGGAAATAGAGGGTAATACACTTTCGGAAGAACAAATCACTGCTCTTTTGGAAAACAAACGTGTTATTGCTCCTCAAAAAGATATTTTAGAAGTTCAGAATGCAATTAAAGTATACGATCAACTCTCCAAATTCAATCCCTATAGATTAAGAGACCTAGAAAAAGCACACTCAATTTTAATGAAAGGATTAATTGATAATGCAGGGAAATTGAGAACATCAAATGTTGGAATTGTAAAGGGGGCAAAGGTAGAGCATATAGCTCCAAATGGTTCAATAGTAATGGGATTGATGAATAATCTTTTTGAATATTTAAAAAAAGATAAGGAGTTACTCTTAATTAAAAGTTGCGTTTTTCATTATGAGTTTGAATTCATTCATCCATTTTTAGATGGGAATGGGAGAATGGGTCGGTTATGGCAGACTTTAATCCTAATGCAGCAATATCCAGTTTTTGAGTATTTACCAGTTGAATCACTTATCAAGCAGAAGCAAAGAGAATACTACAAAAAATTGTCTGAATCTGATAAAAAAGGAGAATCAACTCCCTTTATCGAATTTATGTTAGAAATACTTTTAGAATCACTAAAAGATATTACAAAAAATCAAGCTATTACACTATATGCAGAAGATAGGATCCGTTTGTTTAAAGAGAAAATCGGCAAGAGTAAATTCAGCAGAAAAGAGTACATGCAGAGTTTTAAAAATATATCTGCCCCTACGGCAAGCCGTGATTTAAAATGGGCTGTTGATGAGTCAATACTAGAGAAATATGGAGAGCTAAGATTTACTGAATATAGGTTTAAGTAGCCAATAAAAGATTATTTCATAACTTCACAATCAAAATAGAAATCATGTCTTTCTGGAGAGTCTTACTTTCAATCATTTTTCCACCACTTGCCGTAATCGACAAGGGGTGCGGATCGGTACTTATCGTATTTATTCTCACTTGCATGGGTTGGATTCCAGGAGTATTGGCAGCTCTAATAATCCTCAATAAAAATTAACTCTTCGAACGGGAACAAATGATTGCGAAACTAACATCAAATATTAATACGACATTATCTCCTAAAATCTCCTAATTTTAGTAAAATTTGGAAATACTGATAAAAGAGATTAATTTTGAATAGTTCCAAATTTGTATAATATTAGGAGGTTTTGAAAATGATAGAACAGCCACCAAAAATAAAAGAGAAAAACTATTTAAGTGCTTTTAAAATACTTAACAATTCAGAATATCTCAATATAATAAGAGAAATTAATGATAAGTATTTATATTGGGATAAGGTTAAATATCAAAGATTTGCAGATAAATATACTGCAGAAGATTGTTGGGCAGCAATAAAGCTCTCAAGATTATCTGATTTTAAAATTTTGCAATTTGGTAATCATAAATTTAAATTCTCAAATACAGATTATATTCAAAAAATACTTCATGATTTTGATTTAAATGTTGGAGGGACATTGGGATCTCAAAAATTAATTCAATCTGAGGACAAAGATAGATACTTAATAAGTTCAATAATGGAGGAGGCTATTGCCTCTTCGCAAATGGAAGGTGCAGTAACGACTAGAAAGAAAGCAAAAGACATGCTGAGGAAAAATGACAAACCTCAAAGTAAGTCTGAGCAGATGATTGTGAATAATTATAAAACAATTCAACATATTGTTAATATTAAGCATGAAAGGCTAACTCCTGAAAAATTATTAGAAATACATAAACTCATATCATATAAAACTCTTGATGCTGAACAATATGAGGGCTGCTTCAGAGACTCTAACGATGTTTATATTGTAGATCACATAAATAGCGAAGTAGTTCATACCCCGCCAGATTACAAGGAGATAAACACCTTCGTTGCTGAAATATGTGATTTTTTTAATAATGAAGAGAAGTATAACTTTTTTATTCATCCAATTTTAAAAGGTATAATAATCCATTTTTTAATAGGCTATTTACATCCGTTTGTGGATGGAAATGGACGAACTGCCAGGGCTTTGTTTTATTGGTATATGCTTTCGAAAGAATATTGGCTTACTGAATATTTGTCTATTTCAAGGTTGATAATAAAAAGTAAAAATCAATACGAAAAGGCTTATTTATATACAGAGCATGATGAAAACGACTTAACATATTTTATTACTTATAATCTCAAAACTATGAATTTGGCTTATGAGGCGTTGAGGCAATATATCCAAAGAAAAATTGAAGCTAAAAAGTATATTACAAAATTTCAATTCATAGATGGTATTAATGAGAGGCAATCTGAAATTTTAAAGTTGTTTTATGATGAGCAATCTTTGGTTTTGAATGTAAAAGAGGTAGAAAATAGATTTCGTGTTTCTAATCAAACTGCTCGAACAGATTTATTTCAATTAGTAGAAAAAGGATTTTTGACAAAAATTAAAGCAAATAATAAAAAACAGTTATTTATTAGATCAAATCAATTTTCAAACATCCTCTTCACCCCCTCTTCAATTTGATCTTCTGCGCAGTTGCAGATGGAGAGACGGAAATAGCTTTCAGAGGTGGGGGTGTAAAAAAAGTTTGTGCCTTCGGCAACAGAGACGCCTGAGGCTGCTAGACGTTCAGACGAGAGATGCATTGACTGTCTGCGATAATCCAGCCAAGACGCAATCCAGGGGAGAGAATTTTTGAAAACGAGCCCAGATAGATGACTCGATTGTTTTCGTCTTTCGATTTGATAGGTAGATGAGCCATCCCAAAATATTTAAGCTCCTCCTCGATACTATCCTCACCTAGAATAATATTATGACGCTCACAAATTGAAAGTAGCTGCTCTCTCTTTTTAGGAGAAATTGTGAAGTTCGTAGTCGATGAAAGTGGCCATGGGAGTATGCCCAATCCAATTAAGGAGGAGTATTATTCCTGGTTAAAAGAGCAGTGATATTTAGAGTATTAGAATATATTTTTTTTGGTCTTATATACTTATGTGGTTATATTTGCACATCATAAATAATTGATAAACAGATATATAATTTATTATTCAATTGTTTATCAATTTTAGACAGATGTATAATTAAATAAACATAAGTATTATGAATCGAAGACTAGAAAAACTTTCTCTGGCAACAATTGCTATTCTTTTTGCAATGGCATCATGTATTAAAATGCCAGAAAACAAAGTTGATCCTAAACCTGAGCCACCTCAACCTCCCGTAAACACAACTGCAAAGAATCTGGCTGAATTAAAAGTCTCATATTTTGCAGTCGAACCGTCAATTAATGATGGTGTACACATGCCAATTATCTTTATCGACAAGAGCGATCCAACATCAACTTTTAATGGTGTAAAAGAGATCAGATATTATAAAGCAGATCTCTCTTCGGTAAAGGCAACATTCACTTCAAATGCATCAAAAGTTGAGGTTTCTAGTGTTCAACAAACTTCTGGAGTAACTTCAAACAACATGTCATCTCCAATAAAATATAGATTCTACGCGTTAGATGGTAATTATAGAGAGATGGAAATTAAATTAACGAATCCAGAAAATTCTTATTCGGGGCTACAACTTTTAGTAGTCAATATGAATAATAATGCTCCTATTATCTCAAAAGATGAATGGCTTCCTGGAAATATTAAGCTAGACAAACAGTTGTCTCAATACCAAAATGTGAAATATGACTTAAACGTAAAAGGTAGAGGCAATAGTACTTGGAGTATGCCCAAAAAACCATTTGCACTTCAACTTAAAGATAAAAATAGCCTTCTGGGTATGACTAAGCACAAACGTTGGGCTCTTTTAGCAAATTATGGAGACAAAACTCTTTTACGAAATAAGGTTTCATTTGAAATAGCAAAAAGGACAAAATTGAGTTGGACACCAGATAGCCGTTTTGTTGAGTTGATTTTAAATGGGGAGTATATGGGTAATTATCTGCTTGTAGAACAAATTCGTAGAGACCCAAATAGAGTAAATGTTGCTGAGACAGATGATAAAGCTCAAGGAGATGCAATTACAGGTGGATATATTATTGAATTAGACAGATATAATAAATCTGAGCCAGGTTGTATTATCCTCAATAGATCTAAATTGCCAGCTTTAGTTAAGGATCCTGAAATCATGAATTCACAACAAAAGCAGTACATTACAGACTATCTAAATAATATTGAGACTCTTTTATATAAAGATGTTCCTGATTCTTTGGAGTATGGACAATATATTGATATTAATTCATTTATTGATTACTGGATTGTTTATGAACTTACAGGAAACAGAGATATTAGACTGCCTGGTAGTTGTTATATGTATAAGGATATAAATAAAAAACTTTGTGCTGGTCCCGTTTGGGACTTTGATCTGACTACATTTATGGGCGGAGATAGTTTTATCCTTGCAAATTACGACCCTCAACCAGGTTCTCCAGACTATGAAACTTATGGTCATGGGGGATTGTGGTTTGGGAAACTATTCAAAGATCCAAAGTTCAAAGCCAAAGCCAAGGCAAGATGGGCAGAACTTTATACTAGTGGAGTATTCAATACAATTCCTCAGTTTATCGACCAGGAGGCTAATTTAATTAAAAAGTCAGCGGACTTTAATTGGAAGCCTTCAGGAATCTGGAATTCCAATATGGGAACAGGTACAACAGGAAGAAACCACGACGAGGAGTTACCATGGGTAGATGCAGTAGCAAAGATGAAAGATAATTTTAATAAAAGACTAGCTAGAGTTAATTATCTAGTTCAGAATTTGTAATTTTATAACAAGGCTATATTGTTTATAATTAAATATATATATCTTTGTAAACAATATAGCCTATTAATAATTTTATGGACGTTAGTTATTCATTTGAGAAGGGGTGGAATAAAGTTCCGATTGGGCAATCCCAGCGTGTAAAGAAGAAAATAATGGATGGGCTAAAAATTAAGTCCAGGGGCTCTTGGTCGAATAGATTAAGAGGGGTTGTTGTTCCTTCAATTGCCGAATATGAATACATCGAATCTGTATTTAAAGAGATTGGTATTCAAGATATATGGGGGAAGGCCGATCAATAACCTAGCATATCCATTTTGTTCTCGATTTCTTTAATAGTATGATATTGTGCTAAAAAATTGAAAGATTATGGGATCAACATTGGATTTCGCTGAATATATAGCTGGTCAGATAGATTCAGCAGGAGAAGTGTCTTATAGAAAAATGTTTGGTGAGTATGCTTTTTATGTTAATGGCAAAATCGTTGCTCTTTTGTGTGATAACCAGTTATATATAAAGCCGACAGAAGGGGGTAGGTTATTTATTGGCGATGTTGTTGAAGCTCCTCCATATCCTGGAGCAAAGAACTGTTTCTTGATTGATGATAAAATATCAGATAAGCAATGGCTTACACATTTGGTCAAAATTACAGAAAATGAATTACCATTACCTGTGAAAAAAATCAAAAAAAAGAGATAATGCCAAACAAGAGTTATACAGTAGAAAAGGTCGGAAGTATTATTAAATTGACGGAAAGGGAAGAGTTAATAATAGACCAGCTTTTCAGTAGAGAAGAGGTAAAGGCTGGAGATTATTTGCTCAAAATGGGCGAGGTGTGTAATAAAACTTGGTTAATAGAGAAGGGCCTTCTACAGTTTAATATTGTAGAGGATGGGGAGTATCGGACATTTGTTTTTCGTGGAGAGGGTGAGTTCACTTGCAGACTTTATTCGCCACTGTCAGCCAGGGGGAGAGGTTTGGTAGATTATTAACTCAAAACTAAATTTACTACAAAGACTTCCTCAATATTTAATCGCATCATATCTTGGAATAAAACCACAGTCTCTTAGTAGAATAAGAAGACGATTCTCGCAAAAGTGAATTTCTTAACTTAAGTTAATCTAGAAAAAAAATATGCTCAATACTTTTGCCCTCAAAAAATGAGTATTATTCCCTTTAATTTAACAATTGAACCATTAAGAAAGCTGCTTGTAATAAATGTTTTAGGCGATAATGAGGTTGTTATGATTGAACCTCAAATCTATCGAAATTCCGAAAATAGAGATTTACTTCGGGTATTGATGTATAGAAAGGATAAAAAGGTAGATGTATATTTTCAAAAAGGTCTTGTTTTCGATCCAGATAAATTCAGTATTGGTGAAGGTTTAGGCCATTATGGGGAGGTTGGCTTCTTAGAAGAAAAATTTGAGATAGATCAATGTGGAGTTGATCTTCGTTTGAAATTTTACGATAAACATAATCGTCTAATTGATATCGTAATTAAAGAGACAATTCCGACAAAATCTAGATTCCCATTTCTTGCCCCGGTCGGAAAAGATATCTCAAACCCCGACCGTTTTTTTCTAGTTGATATGTTAGACTTTGGTTTTGTCAAAAGAGATGGAACTTTTGTACAAATAATGATTGACGGAATTAGTCTAAAATTAGAGAATTTCCCAATTCCCTTTGGAGGTAAAAAGGTCTATTTTGCTAGATACTCTTCGAAACTTTTAATTGGAGAAATTAATGCATCATTAAAGAGTTTTGGAGAGTCAAATTTGATAGCAACAGTGGATGGAACAACAGCTGAAATAAGATTTGATGTGCCAACTGTGGGTTTAGATGGCTTAAATGATGGTGAGAGCAAAGAGGGGAGATGGGAATATCTTTCTGATTCGAAAAAAATAACTGGAGGGTTTTATTGCTATACAAGAAGGGGAGAGTATGTCGACGTTTTAATTGATGTCTGCGAAAAGTGGAAACCAGGAAAACTACCGATTGCATTTACACTATTTACAAAAATTGTTTCATCATTTCGCACATGGCCAACATTATATCAGTGGAAAGGATCTGTTGATCTGAGGGATTTAAGTGTTAAAGGAGGATGGCATAAAAAGAAATAAAAATGCTATATTTGAGTAGATATCTCAAATATTTAAGGCATGAAAAGGCAAATATCCTCTATCGTTATAACTCTTTTGGTATTCAATTGTTTACTTGGTCAAAATAAGAGTGTAATAATCGGACAAAAGGACACTATTTTCTCGAAAATTCTAGGAGAGAAAAGAGAGATAATCGTTCATGTCCCAAAACATGGTGATGTAAATAAACGATATCCAGTCTTATATCTTTTGGATGGGTCTTGGCATTTTTCGGCTGTCGTTGGTATCCTCGATCAGATGAGTTATATTAATGGAAATACTAAATGTCCCGAGATGATCGTTGTTGGTATTCCCTTAAATGATAGATTCAAAGATTTGACTTCGAGTTGTGATACTTCGTATAGCAAAACCTCAGGTGGTTTTGAAAAATCCCGAAGCCTTGGCTTTCTGCCGTAAACTGATTGATCTATACTATCCGCCGAAAACAATAAAGTAAATGATACAACGATTTGAAAAAATAAACGAAGACAAAGTCTTTGAAAATATATCATTAAAAGAAGCTGATTTAACGTGTTTAGAGTTTGATAATTGTAAATTCGAAGGATGTGATTTTTCGGGATCAAACCTCTCATATTCAATATTTACTGACTGTGTTTTTTCTAATTGTAATTTAACGTTATGCAAAGTTGTTGAGTCTGCATTTAGAGATACATGCTTTGGTAGTTGTAAAATAATGGGAGTTCTATTTGATTCATGTATGCAAAGTAGTATTTCTATATCATTTAAAGAGAGCAATCTAAGCAACTCTTCCTTTTTTAAGCTCAAAATGAAAAGGACAATTTTTGAAGATTGTATTTTATCTGAAGTCGATTTCTCTGATGCAATACTTGCAGAATCTTCATTTTTAAACTGCGATTTAAACGGCTCAATTTTTAATAACACTAATCTTGAAAAGGCCGATTTTCGCACCTCTTTCAACTATTCAATCGACCCCACAGTCAATCGTATCAAAAAAGCAAAGTTCTCTATTGAAGGCTCAAAAGGCTTATTAGATAAGTTTGATATAGAAATATATTAATTTGCAAATGTAATTTTTTAGAAACTTCTGATACTAATAATCTAGAATGTTAATTATTTAGTTCAAGAGACAAAATATGGATGCCGATAAAGAGAGGGAGTTCTTAGAGATGACAGAATCTTGTAAAGGGATTATCTATAAGATATGCCTTATGTACTCAGAAGATTCTGAGGGTCATAATGACCTTTTTCAAGAGGTAGTTCTGAATTTATGGGGATCATTTGCTCGATTCAGAGGCGAAAGTACTTATTCTACATGGGTATATAGAGTTGCTCTTAATACTTGTATCTCAACACTCAGAAAAAATAAAATCAAGAATCTCTGTGTTCCATTCGATGTTAAAATGGATTTGTCTCAAGAGGAGAGTAATGACATCAAAGAATTATATAGAATGATAAACCTATTGAATCCTATCGAAAAGGCAATCATTATACTTTATCTAGATGAGAAGAGTTACGATGAAATTGCCACGATAATGGGAATAACCAGAACAAATGTTGCAGTTAGGATTCATCGTATAAAGGACAGATTAAGAGAAATTTCAAAACAATAATTCAAGGAATATGGAATTTGATGAGATAAGACAGAAGTGGGCCAGACTCGAGAAAAGAGTTGAGTATCTTGAGTTACAAAATAAGGAATTAATGATGAAGGGCCTAAGAAACAATTATACAGACTCTTTAGGAAAAATGAAAAAGTATGAACTATTCTTTTTTATTCTATCTTTTGTGTTTGCTATCCTATATACATTTTTTGCAATCTTCGTTGAAAGCCCTGTTTTAAACATAGAAACATCAGTTCTGTTTATAGTGGTTTTTTATTTAGCTGGTGCATGGCAGGGTTATAAATTATATCTAATAAGACAGTTGGATTTTTCGACAGACTCGGTAATTGATTTAGCGTTAAAAGTAACTAGATACAAATTGCTGACTAAAATTAGATTAGTCGTAGGAATGTTTTTAATAGTTCCATTTTTTGTGCTTTTCTTCTATTTTCAAAGAGATATCATAGAGACTCCTATGATTATATCTTCATTGATTGGCGGTTTAATTGGTCTTGTTGTTGGAATTAAGGCAGAATTAGCTCATTTAAAAAACATTAACACACTGATTGTCAGTATAGATGAGTTGAGAAAAATAATTAAGGGCTAAGCGTTTGTATATTAGGAATATATAATTTATATTAGCGTGTAAATACCTAATTCTTAAAAGTATGAAAACACGCCTCTTGATCCTTGCATTATTGAGCCAGTTCTCAAACCTTTTTGCTCAAGATCTAAAGCAAAATTTCCAATTATTTACTGAGTATTATTCTCCCGAAAAACTTTACATACATACCGATAAGCATACATATCTAGTAGGTGATACTATCTGGATTAAGGGGTATTTGGAAAACAGCTCATATGTATCAAAACTTGAAGAATCAAATTTCATCTATGCAGAACTCTATGCTGATACTTTAATTAATCGTGTTAAGATTAAAAGAATCAATGGTGTATTTAGTGGGTATATCACTACAACTCAGAAAATGGAGCCTAGAAAATATATCCTGAGGGCATATACAACATGGATGTTGAATAGGGACAACAACTATTTATTTAATAGGCAAATAGAATTTATTGATCCATTAAATGCACCAATAACTCAAAAGGAGGGAGTGCTAAAAGAGCTCAATAAAGCAAATATGAGTATTACTCAAAAATTTGACAGAACTCCTGAATTTAGTGTGCAATTTTTTCCAGAGAGTGGAAGATATTTTCCAGAGAAGTTTGCAACGATAGCATTTAAGGCATCATTTGCAAATGGAAGACATTTGAAAATCAATGGCGAAATTCTAGATAATTCTGGTGTTGTCGTTAGCAAATTCAATGACCTATATAATGGTATGGGTATTATAAGATTTATGCCTGTAAAAGGGATAACGTATAAAGCTCGTGTAACATTAGATAATGGTGATAGTAAAATGTTTGACCTTCCCGATTACGAAGAGAGTGGTGCTATGATTAATGTTGTCAGAATAAAAAGTAATTGGGTTGTAAAATCCTCAACTAATGGGATTCTGTCGCCATCGTCTTGTAGATTATTGGTGCACAATGGATCAGAGATTATCTATTTAAGCCAGTTGAATAAGGAGGAGACACTGGTCAATCTACCAGATTCGCTCTTTTCAAAAGGGATCAACCATGCTGTAATAATTGGTTCTGACAATAAAATTTTAGCCGAAAGAATCTTTTTTTCAAACCAATTTAAGAGAGAGAGCGATTTTTATGTTGACTGTAAAGATAGTAGATCCGGCACTAAGGATAAGATTATTTACTCTTTAAGTAACAAAGATAAAACTGGCAAATTGTTAAAAGGCGATTATTCTGTAACTGTTTATGATCTAGGTTTAGCTCCCGAAGATACACTTCAAGATAATATTGGATCATATATGATGCTAAGCTCAGAATTGACTGGTAAAGTATTTAATCCTCAGCAATATTTTTCAACACCATCAACAACTAAGGAGAGAGATCTTGATCTTCTTTTGATGGTTCAAGGTTGGCGCTATTATGATATCTCATCAATCTTTGAGAGCAGCTTTAAAACTGTGCAAAATGGAAGAGAGTACCGTCAGCAAATTGCAGGTAAAGTCAAAGGTCTATTTAAGGATGCGAAGAATTCATTAGTGACTGTAATTTGTCCTAAACTAAACATAAAATCTATCATTGATATGAAGAATGCGTCGACATTTTTGATAGATAGTTTAGAGCACATGAATAAGACTATCTTCTTTTTTAGTGCAAACAGACCAAAAGGAGGAACCTCTTCATTTGAGATAGTATTAAATAGTGAAGTATTCCCTCCTCTAAATAAGTGTAATTATATTCCTGAATTAGACCCAATTTCTGTAGTAGAAAAAATTAATAAAGAGTATAACAATGCTCTACTTGGCGATAATGGCAGACGTTTAAAAGAGGTTGTTTTGACAGCTAGAGTTCCTTATAAATCTAAGTATACTCCATGGATGCTAAGTAATGTTACAGTTTACAAAGATCAGGTTAGAACTGCTGCTGAGATTTCTCAATATCCATATATGAATGCTTGTGAATATATTGCAAGAGAGTTTCCATCGTTAAGTTGCGAATATGCAGACGGTTCAATGTTTTTAACTACAAGACGTATTCCAATAAAGGCTTACTCTGGTTTAGTTGATCCTGAATTAGAGAAAATATCTAGACATGGAATGCAGGAACTACCGGGGAAGGACTATTTAAGATATTCTCCAACTGTATATATAAATAATATTAGAGTAGATGGGGATGAACTCTCAAGATATATGGCAAAAGATATTGAGAATATTATTTATTTCTCTCAACACTCCCAAAGTGCAATGTTGTTTAGTTCTATTGGGGCTCTATTTATAACAACAAACAGATTTGCTAAAGGCAGAGGTGTCCCTACTTATATAACAAGCGAAGTATCATTGGGTTATCAGAAACCTCTTAAGAGGTATAATCCAGTTTATGATAATAATTCGCAAGAAGCGTCTGACAAACCAGATAATCGTTCTACAATTCTTTGGTTACCAGCATTGAAGCAAAAAGAGGACGGAAGCTATGAGATAAAGATGTTTAGCAGCTCTCGCAATTCAAAATATCTAATGGTTGTTGAGGGTGTTAATGAACTAGGGGAATATGTTACAATCAAAAAATCTATTGAATAAAGATTGAATGTAATATTAATCCAATTTTGTATGAGACAAGATTCAGAAGAATAAATATTAATGATAAAATAGCTAAAAAGCGATACCTGTTTTGATTGATTTTTGACTTGAGTTTATAATGGATTAGACCACAGAACATGCCAGATAATGTCATTAAAATCAGCGGAAACAAAAGGTTGAAATAAGAAAAATTATTCTTCTCTCCAGTGAATAAAAAAATGATTATTAGGAATGCCCACGAAATGTGAGCCCAGCTCATTATAAAAGATCTCATTAATTGAAAATATTCCGCAAAGGAAACAATTTAAAGTAAAACATCAAAGAGGGTGCCTATAACAGACACCCTCTTTACCTAATCAAATACTATATACTAAAACCGTTCAAAATCTAGTTATTCAGCCGAAACCGATGAGCCTCCCGAAACAGATTTGTTTACAACAGGATTTCCTTTATATCTAACTCTTGTGCCACCCGAAGCGGTGACAGATAGCTTTTTTACTACATTAAATTCTGCAGATGCTCCTCCCGACATCTGTGCTGTGCACTCTTGTGCAATTAGTCCAAAATGTTCATGAGAACTTCCTCCAGATGATGAAACAGTTATTTTCTCAACTGTTCCTGAAAGTCTTGATTCTGAGCCGCCAGACATCTCCATTTCTAGGGTGTTTAGAGCCACAGTCCCATAGATTCGACCACCTCCACTAGTTCTGATTTTCAAATCATCACCTTTCCATCCATTTTCTACATTTACTTTTCCTCCACCACTTGATGATATTGATTTAAGGTCAATACATGATAGATATATCTTTACATCTGCTCTACCTGTAATCATAATGTTGTCTTTTGCATGAATCTTTAAAGTACCATCAACAATTTCTGTAACGATTATTTTATGAATGTTTTCGTATGTCTCAATTGTTAGCTTTGTTGAAGGACTTTGAGTTAATATCAATTCGAAACCGCTAGAGACAGAGACACTATTGAATTGACCAATTGACCTATCTTGTTTTAGATATTTTCCCGATGGTTTTATGGTTTCAAAGTTGAAGCATGAGCATGCAACTGCAATGATTGCTCCGATGATCAGCAAATAATGATATTTTTTCATTTTGTTAAAATTTAGATTTTCGAATACTTTACAAATTAGACGACCAGACTCCCTAAAAAGTTGCAATTAGATGGAAAAAAAGTGAAAATACCTAGATATTGGTATTTGCTTTTACAGTAAAAGCGTTTACTTTTGTAGATATGAAAATTTAAAATGTTGAACTATGAACAAAGTACTCTCTTTTTTTAAAAATGAAGAATGGGTCATTGTAGCGGCTGGTACCCTTATATTAACACTAGTAGCACTTGTTCCCGATTTTATGCCTAGAGTTCCTAAGGATTTTTTGCAAACCGATTCAATTATCAAATTAACTTACATGTTTGGTTTTTTGCTTGGATTGGTCTATTTGACCTCTGCATTGCTTGGCAAGCCAGTTAAAGGAATTCTGTTTTCGTTTTTAATGATTTTTGTTATTGCTGCTTCTGCACAAGCGTTAGCTGAGTTTGCCCCAATTAAAAAACTTGGATTAGAATCTGTTCTCTTCTCAGTTGCTCTGGGATTAATTATCAGCAATTTTTTCAGAGTTCCTGAATGGTTAAAGCCAGCTGTGCAAAGTGAATTTTATATTAAAATTGGATTAATTTGTCTAGGTTCCACTATACTATTCAGTGAAATTATGAAGGCTGGAGCCTTTGGACTTGTTCAAGCTCTTGCGGTAGTTGTCTCTGTTTGGTATTTCGCATATTGGTTGTCGAGAAAGATGAATGTAGATAGAGAGATGTCAACAATGTTGGCAAGTGCAGTTTCTATATGTGGTGTCTCTGCTGCGATTGCTACTTGCGGTGCGATTAAGGGTGATAATAAAAAATTGTCTTATGTTATCTCTTTAGTTTTGGTTGTAGCTATCCCTATGATGTACTTAATGCCCCTGATTGCAAAATGGATGGGTTTAACCCCAGAGGTTGCAGGAGCATGGATGGGTGGTACAATTGATACAACAGGAGCAGTTGTTGCTTCGGGAAAGGTTTTGGGAGAGACAGCAGAGAAGTATAGTGTGATTATCAAATCTTCACAGAATGTTTTACTTGGATTAGCTGCATTTATAATTTCAATATATTGGTCATATCAAGGAAAGAACGAGAAGAGAAAACCTTCGGCTAGATTATTATGGGATAGATTTCCTAAGTTTGTTCTTGGGTTTATTGTTGCATCTCTAGTTTTTAGTCTATTTTTCTCTCCAGAGGAGGCAAAATCTCTCGGAAAAATTTCCAAAGGATTTAGCAATACTTTGTTTAGTGTAGCTTTTGTGTGTATTGGACTTGAAACTAACTTCAAAGAACTATTTACACAAGAGAACAGGAAACCATTAAAAGCATTTTTAATTGCTCAAGGATTTAACATAATTGTGACTCTTATTGTAGCCTTTTTATTATTTGGGATACTAATGAATTATTAATCTGAACTATGAAAAAAAATGCATCTTACACATTAATGCTTGTCTGTCTGCTTTTTATATCACAGATTACATTTGCACAGACAAAGCAAGAGCAGAAAAGTGACAAGTCTCCTTTTCTGTTCGAAAAGGGTAATACATCAATTAAATTTGGCGGATTCATTCGTGCAGTGACCTTCGCTGATTTTGGCGGATCAGTTCCAAATTATGATTTTATTAGTTCTACTCAATCGGCCCCTAATGTTTGGGACAATGAGTCTAGGCTTAGTTTTGATGCCTCAGCGACAAGATTAAACTTAAAGGTGATTCAAAAGGTTGATAAACTTGGTGATATAGAATTTTTTGTAGAGACTGACTTTCGGGGAGCCTCTGATGTATTGAGGTTAAGGCAAGCATATGTCTCTTTTGCAGGATTTACTTTTGGCCAAACTTGGAGCTTTATGAGCGACCTTCCTGCGAATGCTCCTACAATAGACATTCAAGGTGTTAACTCTAGGACATTTTTCAGAACTCCTTTAATTGGTTATAGACATAGTTTCGATAATGGTTTGTCGTTAGGTATCGCTTTGGAATTTCCAAAAGTGAAAATGGGTACATTGAGTGGTATAAAAGCGATTAATCAAAACTATCCAGATGTTCCAATTTATGTTCAGTATAAAAATAAAAATGGACATATTAAATTAGCAGGTGTTGTAAGGAACCTTGAATACGGAAATGTTGCTGGTGAAAAAATAAAGTCAGAAGTTGGACTTGGCGTTCAATTAAGTGGAATGCATAAGTTTGGAAAGTCATTTTCAATCTATTCTCAAATAATTTATGGAAAGGGTATTGCTAGATATATAAATGATCTTGCGGCACTTAATTTAGACCTTGTTGCTGATAATGTAAATGGTGGTGTTCAAGCAATCCCAATGTATGGTGCATCTCTGGGAATCAAGGCAGATTTGAGTAAGTCTCTTTATTTTACTTCAAACTATTCTGTATCTGGTATTAGTGTTAAAGATAATTATTATAGTGCAAAGGACTATTTCAGAGGTAGTTATTATTCAGCTTCACTATTCTGGGGTGTTGTTAAAAATCTAACTATAGCCGGAGAGTATATACACGGCTACAGACAAAACATGGATTTATCGCTAGGGAATGCCAACAGAGCACAGCTCATGGTTATGTATAGTTTCTAGCAATTTTCTTGTTTTAAATTTATTAAAGAGTAACAAAAGTTGCTATATATATGAAAATTATTGAGAATGATTAGATATTATTTTAACTTTGTAGACTTTTGGAATTAATTATAAGCAATAATATCTAATTACTATCATATGAAAATATTGCTGGATGCAATGTTCAGGTTTGCCGGAAAAAAACCTGTCTATTGTGTCTAGTGGTGTTTTTTCTGAAATTTAAATCAATTTTTTTACAGATGAAACAACTAAAGAATCTAAAATTCAGATTTTTGCTATTGCTGTCGCTAGTATTGTCGGCAGTTGGCTGTAACAAAGAGGAGATCAATTTTGATACTCCATTTGTAAAACTGAGTCAACAGAATGTTACCGCTCCTAAAGAGGGTGGTTCTGTAACGTTTACTGTTGAATCAAATCGTCCTTGGACTGTTCAAGTATCAGTTGCTGGGACTGAAAACTGGATTGCCGTTGAACCTGCGAAAGGTGAAGGCAATGGAGAGGTAAAACTAACTTTGCTTCCAAACCAAGGAGTAGATAGAGAGGCTACTATTAAAATAGCAACTCCTACAGTTTATGAGTATATTAAAGTTAAACAGACTGGTGCCATCCAAACTACTCAGCTTTACGCTATTAATTTTGGTACTTCAGCTCCATCTGCAAGCCCATGGGCATATCCTGATACATATACTGATTGGGGACATTCTGGTCCTGGTGTAACAGCTTCAATTACATTTACAGGTGAAGGTGCTTCATTAAGAACTCCTTCAAAAGCATCTAGTGAATATGCTGGCGCTTCTGGTGGAGCAAGTGTATTCTTCGGTGCAGGTCAAGCAGGTAATGCGCATTTTGAAATCAACAAGATTGCTACCGGCGGTAATCAAAACTTCGTAATTACATTTGGTGCAACTAGATATCTAATGAATGCTCCAGATGCAAATGTATTCTATCCAGAGAAAATGCTACTATCAGTTAGTACAAATGGAACAAGCTGGGCTCCAGTTTCATATACTTTTGTAAGTGGACAAATTTGGGGTCAGGCTACTGCAAATGTTTCAATCCCTGCAGGCTCTGAGTTTATGTATTTGAAATTCGAAACTACTGAAGCTAGTACAATGAGACTAGATGATATCGTAGTAAAATCAACGAATGCTCCAGTTAGTAATGTGACTGTATTTACTGCAGCTGCATCTAATCTTGCCGAAACATCTGCAACTGTTGCAGGTAGCTTTACAGCTCCTCTTACAATGCAGGTTACTGAGGCTGGTGTTGAGTACAAAACAGGTGCTGGTACATATACTAAAGTTGCTGCTTCTTCAATTACTTTGAATGCATTTACAGTTAATCTAGTTAACCTAACAAAGAGCACTACTTATACTTATAGAGCTTATGCCAAAACTGCAACTCAAACCTATTATGGTTCTGAGATGAACTTTACAACTACAGCAGGTGTGCAAAAAACATATATCACAGTAAGTGAGCTAAGAGCTAAAGGTGAGACTACAATTACAGAAGATCTATTTATGAAAGCTGTAATGATTAGCGATCAAACAGGAGCTAATAGTACATCTCTAAAAAATATTGTTGTTTCTGATAATGGTGCTGGTATAGCTGTTAGGCTTACAGCCAATGCTGCAACAATGGCAGTAGGTACTGAATTAGAATTTAATTTAAAAAATGCGGTTCTATCTAAATATAACGGACTTCTTCAGTTAAATAACTTTGCAAATGCAAACATGACTCCAACAGGTGAAACTAAGACAATTAACGCAGTTCCGATTACTGCTGCTCAATTGTTGACAGGTAACTATGAGTCTATGTATGTTGCTGTTTCTAATGTTCAAGTGGTAAATGCGGATCTTAGCAAAACAGTAGGTGGAGCAGCACACACTTCAATTAATATGGAGTCTAATAATGGTGAGTCATTTGTAATGTTTACAGCGTCATATGCTGCATTCAAAACTGATAATGTTCCTCAAGGAAGTGGAGTATTAAAAGGTATTGCAAGTGTTAATAACACTGTTTATCAAGTAATGCCTAGAGCTGCTTCTGATTATGCTGGTATGACAAATGCTAGATTTGGGGCTCCTGCTCAACTTACAATTGGAACTGTTTCTGTAAGCGGAACTATGAAAGTTGGAACCGCTCTTACTGGTCTTACCAATTTCGTGTCTATTCCATTTACAAATGCAACACCAGGTTCGGCATTTTCTTATGCTGTAGATATTTCTGGTGCTGGTGCTGGCGGATTTACAACTCCTAGAACCTTTACAGGTAGCTTTGGTCTTGCAAACGGAACTATAGTTATTAGTTTAGCTGGTACTCCGACAACTGCTGGTGCAGTTACTTTCATGATTACTGGTACAGGGATTACAGGAAGCTTAACTGTTAATGGAACCGTTGAAGCTGCTGGTACTCCTCAAACAACTACTTATCTGTCAGAAAACTTTGCTGCCTTTACAGGTGGTGGGTTAGGACTTGTTCCAACTCCAGGGGTTGCTTTCGTATCTAACGCAAGTTATCCTTCAGTTACCGATTTTGCTGCTGCAGGTTTGACTGGTTGGGCTGGAGAAAATGCAAGTAAAGCAGAAGGAGCTATGAAATTTGGAACTTCAAGTAAACTAGGAACGTTAACTACTCCTGCACTTACTGCAATTGGAGCTACAGCAACCGACGTTACATTGACATTTAAAGCTGCTAACTGGGAAACTGCTGGTAAAAACTTGGTGGTCTCTATTGCTGAGGGTACCGGTACAATTACTAACGGAACAGTAGCACTGCCAGGTAGAGTAGATACAGTTACAGGAATGGTTGAATATACTGTTCAAATTACTGGAGCTACAAGTACAACAAAAATTAAGATTGCTGCTGAATTAGCTGCTTCTAACAGATTCTTCTTAGACGATATCGTTGTGAAGAGTAAAAACTAACGTCCCGTAGATAGATGAAAATATTCAATATAAAATTATCGCTTAAGGTTCTTGTTCTCTCTTTACTACTTGCTGTTTCTTGTAGTAAAGAGAGCGGTACCGGCGATACCGAAGTGACTGCTGAGATCTCATCTCCGCAGATTACTGCCAATACACTTAGCCAATTTTTGTATGTCAGAACTACTGGTGCTTGGTCTATTTCTATAACATACACTGGTACAGAATTGAATTGGTGCACTCCTGACCCTGCGACAGGCTCTGGAAATACTAATGTAATCCTAAGATTTTCTGAGAATACAACTACATCAGACAGATCTGCTGAGATTACAGTAACTTCAGGAGGAAGCTCTTCTAAGGTGACTGTATTGCAGAAAGGAAAAACAGGTGGTGGACAAAATCCTGACCCTGATCCTGATCCAAATCCACAACCGATTGGGTCTTGGTTAGAATTGCCGGCTGGAGGTGGAAATTCGGATTGCCAAGTCGTAACACATTATGCAACAGTAAACTCAAAATCGGTAAGAAATTACTCGATGATGTTCGATAAAAAAGAGAAGATTGCGTATTGGGTTGCTTATCCGCACCATCCTAGTTATATCGGAAGTTCAGGAAGGACAGATGATTGGGCTTATGATCCTAAGATTGCTCAATCTTCTCAGCCTACTTACTTCTCAGGTATTAACTCATTCGATCGTGGCCACCAAATTCCATCGGGAGACAGAACATGTAATACTGCTACTAACAGACAAACTTTCTATTTTACTAATATGACTCCTCAAATGTCTAGACTCAATCAAGATATGTGGAATCAATTAGAGAATCAGGTAAGAAACTGGATGCAAGCATGTGATACATTATATGTAGTGACTGGTGCAATTTTAAAGACTCCAGGAAAGAATGAGACTGTTAACTATGTTAATGATAACAATGGTGTAAAGGTTGCTATTCCAAACTACTACTACAAAGTATTGCTAAGACTTAAGGCTGGTAAATATGATGCGATTGGTTTTTGGGTAGAGCACCGCTCTTATGGAAACATTGCTCCTAATGCATCAATGACTAAATCTATTGACGAAATTGAAACGCTTACTGGTTTTGACTTTTTCAAGAGTCTTCCTGCATCGGTGCAAAATACAATAGAGGCTGAGTGGCTTCCTAGAAACTGGGGACTATAATTTAAGATGTTATGAAAAGAGTATTATATATTTCTGCTTTAGTGATCTTCTCTCTTTGTTGTCTCTCTTTACAGGGACAAGAGAGAAAATATCCTGTAGTATTCTACAATGTGGAAAACCTCTTTGACACGCTAAAAACTCCGAATGTTTATGATGAGGAGTTTACTCCTGATGGGGTTAATAAGTGGAATAGTGCAAAATACTGGAAGAAAATCTCCAATTTGGAGCAAGTTTTCTATGGTATTGCTAGTGCCGCAAAATCGTACCCTACAATAATTGGAGTTGCTGAGATAGAGAATAGAAATGTTCTAGAAGATGTTGTGGCTGCCAAGAGTCTTCAAAAGGCGAACTATCAGATAGTACATTATGATTCTCCAGAGGCAAGAGGTGTCGATGTTGCCCTTTTTTATCGCCCAGATCAATTTAAATATATTGGAAGTAAACCAATTCGTACTGTAGTAGAAGGTCTCCCTGATTTTAAGACTAGAGATATTCTTATGGTATGGGGAACAATCGAAGACGAGTTATTCCATGTATTTGTTTGCCACTGGCCATCGCGCAGAGGCGGTCAATTTGAATCGGAAGCAAGAAGGGTTGGTGCTGCTCAGACAGTTAGAAACGCTGTCGATTCGGTAACTAAAATTAATCCTTCAACTAAGATTATAATAATGGGTGACCTCAATGATGATCCTATTGATAAGAGTATCAATATTACTCTTGGCGCAAAAGGAAAAGCAAAAGAGGTTACGGAAAGCGATCTTTTCAACCCGTTCTACGAGTTGTTTAAATCGGGCTATGGAACTCTTGCATATCAAGATGCTTGGAATCTGTTTGATAATATAATTGTAAATGAAAATCTGTTAAATAGCAGAACCGGCAAGATAAAACTTTATAAGTCGGATTCTTACAAGTATATGGGATACATTTTTGACAAACCATTCTTGCGTCAGCAAAGTGGACAATTTAAAAATTATCCGTTCCGCACCTATGTTGGTACAAGTTTCCAAGGTGGATATAGCGACCACTTTCCGGTATTTATATATTTAAAATAAAAACATAAACGGATGAAAAACAAAATAATTCTACTAATAATGGCCTTTCTGTCGGTTTTGCCT
Organism: Bacteroidales bacterium; assembly: GCA_041441455.1. GTDB lineage: Bacteria > Bacteroidota > Bacteroidia > Bacteroidales > UBA932 > JAFIHK01. Next base: position 7,722 of record JASDTB010000020.1, on the reverse strand, counting down.
TTAACAGCAAAATCACAGCTTAATGGTATTAAGGGAACAGTTGTGTCGAGAATCGGAAGAGCTCCGGTGCAAGGTGCAAAAGTTACTTTGAAAGCCGATAAGGAGAGAATTGTGGTTACATCTCAAAAAGGTGAATTCGAAATAACAGATATTCCTTTAGGAACATATCAGATGATTGTAGAGGCAGCCGATTTTCAAACACTTAATTTGAGTGTTAAGGTTGAGAACTACTTAAAAGATCTAAATTTCATAACTTTAGTGTCTGAATTTGTAGTAGAAAAGGCTGACGAATTTTCTTTAAGTGAGTTCGATACAGAATCTGCAAGTGATGTCCAATCTATGCCTGTTCTGCTCTCTGCGTCGAAAGATGTTTTCGAAAACATTGCTGGATATAAATTTGGCGAAGTTAGATTCAGAAACAGGGGATATGATAACAGTACTTCTGCTGTTTACCTTAATGGTGTTTATATGAATGATGCTCTTAATGGGTATACTCCTTGGTCTTTGTGGGGTGGTTTGAATGAAGCTACGCGTGATCAAGAGGTTACTACTGGAGTTGCGTTATCTGACTATGGACTTGGTGGATTCAATGGAACTACTAATATTAATGCCAGAGCATCTAAGATGCGTAAAGGATACAGATTTAGTGCAGTTAATGCAAGTGGTCAATATCGTCTAAGACTTATGGCAACATATGCTTCGGGCGAAAACGACAAAGGATGGTCGTATGCATTCTCAGCATCAACTAGACAAGGTGGTAATGATTGGGTTAATGGTTTATACTATAATGCTTTTTCTTACTTCGCTTCGGTTGAGAAAAGATTTGCTCAAGATCACAGACTTGCATTTACTTTCTTTGGTTCTCCAACAGAAAGAGGGGTGCAAGGTGCTTCTACTCAAGAGGTTTATGACTTAGTTGAAAGCAACTACTACAATCCTAACTGGGGTTTCCAAGGTGATAAAAAACGTAATGCACGTGTACGTAACAGCCACGAACCAGTAGCAATGATCAACTACTATTTTGAACCTGAAAAGGGACTTAATCTTAATGCATCAGTTGCCTACAGATTCGGTAGCAATGGTTATTCTGCACTTGATTGGTATGATGCACCAGATCCAAGACCTGACTATTACAGAAACCTTCCAAGCTACTATCCTAATGATCCTTATAAAGCTGAATATATCAAAGAGGGATGGTTAACAGACTGGAAGATTCGTCAAATTGACTGGGACAGAATGTATCAGATTAACTACGAAAACAGACAAGGTCAATCGGGAAAAGCTAGATCGCAATATGTAATTGAAGAGAGACATATCGACCAAAAAGATCTTTTGGCAAAAATACAGGGTTCGCTTAGAATCAATGATTTCCACAAGTTAACTTTTGGAGCAGATATGCGTTGGAATATTACTGATCATTACAAAAAGATGAAAGATCTGCTTGGTGGTCAATATTGGGTTGATATCGACAAGTTTGCTGAAAGAGATTATGGCAATCATGACATTATTCAAAATGACTTGAACTTCCCAGATAGAATCATTGGTAAGGGTGATAAATATGGCTACAACTATAAAGGTCATGTTCAAAATTACAAAGTTTGGATTGCAGAAAACTATAGCGGTAAGAGATTTGATGCTTATGCTGCAGTTGATGGAGGTTTCTCTATGTTCTGGAGAGAGGGTATGTATCTTAAAGGTCTATTCCCTACAAACTCTTATGGCAATTCAGAAAAATTAAAATTCTGGACTTACACTGCTAAAGCTGGTTTGAACTATAAGATTGACGGACATAATAATGTCTATGCTAATGTTGCAATCGTTCAAGCTGCCCCATATTTCCAAGAGGCGTTTATCTCCCCAAGAACTAGAAATAGTGTTGTTCCTAATTTGACTACTGAGAAGACAATGACTGCAGATCTTAACTATTCGGTAAGACTTCCATACTTGAAAATGAGAGTTACTGGATTCTACACTCAGATTAAAGACCAAACAAAATTGATTAGTTTCTATGATGATATTAGCAGAGCTTATACCAACTTTGCAATGAGTGGTATCGATCAAATTAACACTGGAGTTGAGTTTGGTTTGTCTGCACCAATTTACAAAGGTCTTACTTTAAATGGTGCATTCAACTATGGTTACTACATCTACTCTTCTAATCCAAACGTTACTCAGACATTAGATAATAGTGATGCTATCTTGTTGCAAAACGAGAAAGTGTATTGGAAGAATTTTAAGATTGCAGGAACTCCTCAAACAGCTGCTAACATTGGTCTTAACTACAGATCGCAAAACTACTTGTTCTTAGGAGTTGATCTTAATTACTATGATGCAATGTATTTAGATATGAATCCTCTTTACAGAACAGATTTCGCACATAAAGGTCTTACTTATGAGCAAAGTCAAGATTTAGCTCGTCAAGAGAGATTCAACAATACATTTACTCTTAGTGCCAATGTTGGTAAATCTTGGCAGATTAATAGAAAATACAACCTAGGCTTCAGTCTAGAAGTTAAAAACCTTCTGAATAATAGAGATATTAAAACTGGAGGTTATGAGCAAATGAGACTGAAAGTGAACGAAGATGCTTCGGGTAATGCAATGAGCTACGGAAGATTTGATTCCAAGTACTTCTATATGTTTGGAACAACATATTATTTCAACTTGTATTTCCGTTTCTGATAGTATAATCCTTAAAACAAAATGAAAATGAAAACAAGAAAATATATCATATCAGGTCTTGCGGTGATTGCTGGTTTGTTCTTTACAGCTTGTACAGAGAAATTTGATGAACCATATCAATTCTCTCCTGTAAATATGCAGACTACAACTACTATTAAGGCTTTTAAGGCTATGTACACAGGTGGTCCTCTTGAAATCAGAGATGATATCGTTATTGGAGGAAAGGTTGTAAGTTCCGATGAACAAGGAAATTTCTACCGCTCTTTTTACATTCAAGATCAGACTGGTGGAATAGAGATTAAGATTGGCAAAACTACTCTTTACAACGAATATAAAGAGGGACAAACTATCTTCATTAAGGCAAAGCACCTATTTTTAGGTACATATGGTGGAATGGTTCAATTAGGTGAAAGATCTACAGATCCAAAGTATGAGACTTCATATATTGATACAGACCTAAGAATTAAAGAGACAATCTTTAGAGGTGTTCTTGGTTCTAAAGTTACGCCATTAAACATTACTACTGCATCTCAAGTAAATGATGATCTTTTAGGAACGATCGTTACTTTAAAGAATGCAAAGTATACTAGACAGAACATGACAACATGGGCAAAGAAAGCAACTGCTAACAGCGAAGCTGCATATGGTGAGCATACTTTCCAAGTTGGAGGAAGTGTGAATGTTGTAGTACGCACAAGCGGGTACGCAAAATTTGCATCTGAACCAGTTCCTGCTCTAAATACTTATGCAGATGTTACAGGTGTCTTTACAAAATTTGGTACTACATATCAACTAGTATTGCTATCTCTTGATGGTGTTAAGCCTTTACAAATTCCAACAGTGCAATAGTAATTACTAATCTTAAATAGATTAATCCGGGAAAATACTAACTTTGAGTGTTAGTAATTCCCGGATTTTTTATGTTTGAAGATTTCATTATCATGATATGGACTGTTGCAATAGCTCACCTATTTGCAGTCGTTAGCCCTGGTCCCGATTTTATAATGGTAGTAAAAAACTCTTTATCCCATGGACGTAGAGAGGGAATTTTCACCGCAATAGGAATTGGAACTGGTCTCTCTGTTCATATTATTTATTGTGTTGCAGGTCTTGCTTTGATAATTTCTCAGTCAATTATAATCTTTAGCCTTTTAAAATATCTAGGTGCAGCATATTTAATCTACGTGGGGTACAAATCTATTGTTGCGAAGAGTTCCGATGGCTCTGGCTTAGGTTTTTCTAATGAAAACAGAGAGATAACAAAAGATGACCGTTTGACAGATATGAAGGCGTTTCGGACAGGTTTTATTACAAACGTACTAAATCCAAAAGCAACCCTATTCTTTTTAAGTCTTTTCACACTTGTGATCTCTCCATCAACACCTGCCCCGATTTTACTATTTATTAGTATTTTGATGATTGTAAATACTATGTTGTGGTTTTCGTTTGTTGCTTACGTGGTCTCTAATCCGAAAGTGCGGGCAATTTTTATGAGGTATCAATCTGTAATTAATAAAGTTATCGGAGGATTCTTTATTTTAGTTGGAATTAAACTGGCGTTATCAGAATTATAATTGTAAATATTATGCAGGATTATAATAGTATATCAAAAGGTATCTTGAAGGCAGTCGGAGTAATGGCTGCAATAACAATTGGCGGATATCTGCTTTATGAAGTCAGATTGTTAATTATTTACTTGTTAGTATCGCTTGTCGTAAGTATGATAGCATTACCAATTGTTGATTTTTTGAAAACTCGTTTGAAGTTTCCAAATATCCTCGCAGTGCTATCAACTCTTTTACTATTTGTATTATTGTTTGCTGGATTTATTACTCTTTTCGTCCCTTTAATAATCACTCAAGGTCAAAATCTCTCAATCCTAGATACGGCAGCACTCGAACAAAAAACCGTTACACTTTTTGGATATGTCAACTCATTCTTCGAATCTTATGGAATTAATCTTCAAAAAGTTATTTCAGAGGCTAATATTACCTCTAAACTTGATTTTAATTTTATCCCAGCTATTGTAAATAGCATTTTAGGAGTTATTAGCGGATTGGGAATGGGTGTTGCATCTGTTCTATTTATCACCTTCTTTTTCCTGAAAGATAAGAAGATGTTCACGACAATCTTGAAAAGGGCAATTCCTGATAGTCAAGAGGAGAAGATTCTTAACTCCATTGACAAGATTAACCATCTATTAGGAAGATATTTCCTAGGTCTTATTTGTCAGATATCAATTCTGTTCGTCATATACCTTGTTGTTCTTCTAATATTTGGAGTTCAAAATGCATTCATTATAGCATTTATTACCGCATTGCTTAACATTATTCCATATATAGGACCTTTAATCGCCATGGTTATGGTTATTGTTTTGACAATGCTGGGAATGTTATCTCCCGAAATGCAAGGAGAGATGTTTTCAACAACTTTATATGTTGCTATAGGTTATACAATCGCGCAGGTTATTGACAATAACGTTACATCTCCCTTAATCTTTTCAAATAGCGTCAAATCACACCCTCTTGAAATTTTCATGGTTGTATTAGCAGGAGGTATGTTGTTTGGCATTACAGGAATGATAGTCGCAATTCCAATGTACACGATTTTAAAAATTATTGCGAAAGAGTTTTATCCAAATAATCCTGTTGTTAAAATATTAACTAAAGATCTATAGTTTTTTTTACTTTTGCAGCTGTCAATTTTAAAAGAAGCGTGGTCGAAAAGGTATTTATATCGCTCAAATCCAGGAATTACAGGTATTATTTCTTTGGTCAGGGAGTCTCTCTGATTGGGTCCTGGATGCAAAATGTAGCCTTAAGCTGGCTTGTTTATCGACTAACCGATTCCGTATTTTTGCTTGGTCTGATTGGATTTACTACTCAGATTCCAACTTTTATTTTATCTCCTTTCACAGGTGTCTACACCGATAAGCACGATAAACTAAGAATAATGATTGGAGCTCAAATAATGTTTATGATTCAAGCTATTGCTTTGGCTGTCTTGACTCTCACCGATATGGCACAAGTATGGCACATAGTTGCATTGAGTCTTCTGTTTGGAATTATTAGTGCGTTTGATGCTCCTGCAAGGCAGTCATTGGTTGTTGATTTAATTGACGAACCCGACCATTTAAGCAACGCTATTGCACTTAACTCTGCTATTTTTAATGCCGCTAGACTTGTTGGCCCTGCTATTGCTGGCGTTACTATCGCTGCTGTTGGTGAAGGTATCTGCTTCTTTCTGAATGCAGCAAGTTTTATTGCTGTTATCTATGCTCTGTTACAAGTTAAAATCGAGCAAAAGAAGAGGCACTCATCAGATGAGCCGTTCCTCAAAAGCTTTATGGATGGCCTGAAATATACTTTTGCGAACAAAGTTATCAGAACTCTTATCATTCTACTCGCGATCCTTAGCTTAGCTGGCTTCCCATTCATAGTTCTCCTCCCTGCTTATGCTAAAGAGGTTCTCTCTGGCGGAGCAGAGACGCTTGGTTATCTTATGTCTTCTTTAGGTGCAGGCGCACTCGCCGGTGCTCTGTTTATGGCCTCGCGTAAGCCAGATACAAAGTTCGTAAGATTGATAGGTGTAAACACTATTATATTAGGGACTTTTATCGTCCTTGCATCATTGTCAGATAGTTTCTATGCCTCATCAGCAGTCCTTTTTGTTGCGGGTGTATCAATGATTTTGGCGTTGTCCTCGGTAAATACACTTTTGCAGACATCTACCAATGAGCAGATGAGAGGAAGGGTAATGAGCTTTTACGCTATGGCATTGATGGGCATGCTACCTATAGGCAACCTGATCATAGGCACTTTGGCAGAATTTACTGGAATTTCACTATCTTTAACTGTCGGCGGAATTGTTACATTATCTGCTGGCATTTGGTTCTGGAGCAAAAAACTTAACTAAACTTAATTACTTACATCATGATTCCCGAAGATTTAAGATCTGCCCTCGACGGATGGCTATATCCATATTGTGTAAAGGAGATATCAAAGACAGGCAATGGTCTGATTAATACTACTTATCTAATTGAAACAGTTAAAGATTCTGCTAATGAATCTTGTGATTTTATTTTGCAAAAGATCAATACTGCGATTTTCAAAGATGTTGATGGGTTAATGAGTAATATCGAAAAGGTAACTAATTTTCTAAGAGTGAAGCTTGTAAGTCGGGGTGTGGAAGATGTTTCAAGAAGAGTGTTGACAATTAAGTATTTCTATGACAATCAGGGGAGACATTCATATTTCAAAGATAGAAATGGTGAATGTTGGAGAGTCTATTTAAAAATTTCGAATGCGAAGTCATTTGAGAGAATGGAAAATTCATCGATGGCAGAGCTTGCGGGGAGAGCCTTTGGTAAATTTCATGAGAGTCTAAGCGGTTTTGATGCCTCATCACTGATAGAGGTTCTGCCTGGCTTTCACAACACTCCAATGAGAATTGAAAATTTTATAAATAAAATAGAGTTAGATAGGGTAGGACGCTTAAGTGAAGTCCAAGAAGAGGTTGACTTTTTATTAGAACGAAGGGAGCGGTATTCTCAAGTTGTAAAAATGGGTAGAGAGGGCATGCTTCCCATTCGTGTTGTGCATCAAGATACTAAATTTAATAATGTTCTTTTAGATGAAAACAATGATATTTTGTGTGTAATAGATCTTGATACAATCATGCCTGGATACATTTGTTATGATGTAGGAGATGCAATTAGAAGTGGCGCAAATACTGGAGATGAAGATGACCAAGACCTAACTAGAGTATCGATGGATATTGAGATCTTCAGAGGTTTTGTAAAGGGTTTTATCGCCTCTACCCGAAATTTTATTTCGGAGCAAGAGATTAAGACGATTGCTCAAGGACCTCTATTGCTTACTTATGAGCAATCTGTAAGGTTCCTTGATGATTATTTAGATGGTGACAGATATTACAGATGCAATCCAGAAATTTTCAAGCATAATCTTGTTAGAGCAAGAGCACAAATAAAGAGGGTGACTAAAAAGTAAGTCACTCTCTTTTTTTTATCCAGCAATACAA
>JASDTB010000019.1:0-29087 GCA_041441455.1 Bacteroidales bacterium | reverse complement strand
AAAGGCCAATGCCTGAATATAAGATCATATTGTCTTCTGAGTTGTTTTTCATCAGATATTGTATTTGCATATTTGATGTATCTTTTCTAAAAAAGTTAAGATTTTTTTGTTATATTTACACATATAACGACTAAAAACCCATGAAAAACCCGAATACATTGAGGACGATTATCTCCGCCTCTTTTATATTTATATTTTGTATTGGATTTTCTCAAGACAAGAAAGCATCGAATTTTAATGCTGAAATATCATTAGATATTGTCTCTAGTTATGTTTGGAGAGGAATTGATTATCAGCATAATGGATCATTGCAGCCATATTTGGCCCTCTCTTGGAAGAACACTACTATTGGGGCTTGGGGTGCTTACAAATTTGGTGGAAAAGGAGAGAATGAGACAGATCTATTTGTATCTCAGAAAATTGGGCCACTTACTTTCACTCTATACGATTATTGGTCTTACAATGACTCTTTAAGCACAGATTTTTTTGACTATAAGCACTCATCAACTGGACATATGTTGGAGGCAATTGCTGAGTTTTCGATAGAGGAGAGATTTCCTTTAACTTTTATGGTAGGATATTTGTTTTATGGAGCAGATGCTGGTAAGACTTTGTATTTGCAAGCTGGTTATAATAAACAGACCGAGATTGCAAATTTTGAGGCTTTTATCGGATATCAAGCTACAGGAACATATTATGCTGAGAGGCCTGCTTTTGTGAATTTTGGAATAGGAGCAACCAAGGAGCTCAAAATATCAAAATCATTTAGTATGGATTTAGGATTGAACTTAGTATTTAATCCTGTAGAAGGTAAGACATTTTTAGTTGCAAAACTTTCAATCTAATATGAATAAATTGTAGATGAATAAGTTGTCGATATATCAGAGAATGTTGCTTGTATTGTCATCTGTGGCAATGCTTTTAGTTGTGATGTTTATTTTGATTTTTGTAATCAAAAATCGTCAAAAGGAGCTGTTGATCGACAATATGAAGAATCAACTTGAAAGCGAAGTGAATGCTTTGATGAAGCTTAAGGGTCAGACTCTTGATCAGATTGCTTTTGACTACACATATTGGGATGAGTTTTATCAAATGGTTGACAAAGGAAATAGAGCTTGGTTTAATGAAAATATCTCTACTATAGTACAAGCTTATCATGTTGATAATGTAACTGTAGTTGATACGTTTTACAGAGTTGTCCACAAAGCCTCTGCGGACTCATTTTCTGAAAAAAATATTATTTCACGTGATGCAATACAAGAGATATTCAAACATAGAATATTAAGATATTACCTAATGTATGAAGGTGTTCTTTACGAGATTAGTGCAGCTACAATTCATTCAACAGATGACCCTACACACATGGTGACTAAACCTCATGGAGCCTTATTCGTTGTTAAAAAGTGGGATAGTAATTATATAAAAGAACTATCTGATATTACTGGAAATGAGGTCAAAATTGGCAAAGCTGCTAATTTAATCACTGATGATGATGCTGTTTTATATAAGCTTGCTCTTAAAGACTATAACCATATAGAGATTGGTTCTGTCTCTTTTATAAAGCGGAGCTCATTTATGGGATTATATAATAACCTAAGCATTTATCTTTTAATTATTTTGATAACTTCTCTATTGATCTCATTTATAATTTTCAGTTTGTCTATAAGAAGGTGGATTTCTGATCCATTAAAGCTGATTTCAACAATATTATATGAAGAGGATAAACAAAAGATTGAGGAATTAAAGAGAGCACCTGGAGAGTTTTCGAAAATTGCTAATCTATTTCAAACATATTCGCAACATAAACAGGAGTTGAATAGAGCTAAGACTAGAGCTGAACAGTCGGATAAATTGAAAACATCATTTCTGTTAAATTTAAGTCACGAAATCAGAACTCCAATGAATGCGATTATGGGTTTTACTGAGCTTTTGAAAAGTGATTCAACAACAGAAGAGGAGAAGATGGCATATCTAAAAATGCTAAAGGATAGTAGTTCGAGGCTCTTTAACACAATCAATGATATTGTTGATATGTCAAAAATAGAAACAGGTAACATTGAAATTTTCAAGACTTCGTTTAAAATTGGCGAAATTGTAAATGATTTATTTATTAAGTATAAAGAGGAATCTGTTTCTAAAAAAATAAAATTAATATCAGAAATTTCTGATCAAGATGCTGTTAGGTATATACATAGCGATAAAGAGAAAATATTTACAGTTTTAAGCCATTTAGTAAGGAATTCAATAAAGTATACTGATCAAGGATTCGTTCGAATCAGTGTTATTTTAGAAGGTGAAGATGTTGTGTTTATAATTGAGGATACTGGCATAGGTATACCTAAATCAAGGCAAGAGACAATTTTTGAAAGTTTTTGGAGAGGAGAGTTAACTGTCTCCGATAAATATGAAGGTTCTGGGCTTGGATTGACAATATCAAAAGCCTACAGCGATCTTTTGGGTGGAAAGTTATGGTTCGAGAGTGAATTTGGCAAAGGAACTAAGTTCTATTTTTCTGTCCCTCGCCAACTTATTGCAAAATAAAAAATTATGGAAAAGTTTAATTTCAAGTGGAGTGACCTAGGCGATTTAGCTGAGGGAAGACCTAATCTTGGTATGGATACAAGCGTAGAGGTTTATAGATTGATGCAGTACACAATGAGGGCGGTGTTGGAAAAGGAGTTTGGAGATCAAAAGACAAGAGAGATACTTGTTAAGGCTGGTAGACTTGCTGGTGTTGAATTTTGTACTAATATTTTAGATAAATCTCTGGATGTTAATAAATTTATTGCCCAGTTACATGAAAAATTACTTGAATTTAAGATAGGTGTTCTAAAAGTCGAGAAAATGGACCACGACTTTTTGAAAGTTGTAGTTACTGTATCTGAAGATCTCGATTGTTCTGGTTTACCAGTGTCAGGCAATACTGTTTGTGATTATGATGAAGGTTTTTTTCAAGGGATTTTTGAGACATATACGTCTCAAAATTTTGTTGTAAAAGAGATTGATTGTTGGTCTACTGGTGAGCGAACATGTCGCTTTACAATTAATAAAAACTTAATTGATGGATAATGGGGAGTAATAACAAGTTATCGGAAGAATTGATAAATGTGATTAATGATCTTAGACAAGGTCAAAAAGTAAAAAATCAATATTTTAATGAATGCGATTATAATTCCGAAGAGGAGAGAAAACTTTGTGAAGAAATAAAAAAATTCATAGAAGAGTATAATCAAAATTACAATTACATCATTGAACTTTCTCAAGGTAAACTTGAAGTTGAACCTCCAAGAAAGAATTCATTTGCCAATCCATACAAACAACTACATTCTGAACTACTTCACTTGACTTGGCAAATTCAACAAATTTCAAATGGAGATTATAATCAAAAAGTGAGCTTTTCTGGAGATTTTTCAGATGCAATCAACAGAATGATTGAATCTCTTAAGGAGAAAGAGAGGGCAGATGAGTTGAATTTGAAATATCTCAATGAGCTAAAAGAGCTCAATGCGATGAAAGATAAGTTTTTCTCTATCATTTCTCATGACTTAAAAAATCCTTTTTCGAGCTTACTAGGTTTTTCCGAATTATTGGTAAATGATTTGAAAGAGAAAAACTATGAAAATGTTGAGGATTACGCAAATATAATCAAAGATATAACTGAGCAAGGTTATAAGTTGCTGATTAATCTTCTTGAATGGTCTCGCTCTCAATCTAAGTCAATTAAAATAGAGATGAAAGAGGTTGATGTCGACTCAATCATTCGTGAAAGCATAGATTTTTTAGGAGCGATGGCGTTGCAAAAGAATATAGAGATTCACTATTTCAATAAATCAGACCAATTGCCAATTGCAGATGAAAATATGCTTAAGACAATTGTAAGAAACATAATGTCAAATGCTATAAAATTCACTAGTCGTGGAGGTCGGATTATTGTTGACACGTTACACAAAGAGAATAAGTTTATAATCAAGATTAAAGACTCTGGTGTAGGTATAAGTGCTGAAAGGATAGAGAAAATGTTTAAAATTGATTCATCAGTTTCAACTAAAGGGACAGAAAATGAGGCAGGTACTGGATTAGGGCTTATTTTGTGTAAGGATTTTGTCGAGAAGATGAAAGGCTCAATAGTTGTTGAAAGTGAAGTGGGTAATGGATCGATATTTTCAATTATTTTAAATTTGAACAAATAAATTAGTATTTTTATTTTCTGAATCGTATGTTTGCTAAGCTATGTCTCAATTATCGAAAATATTTGCACGACTATTCAGGAAAGTCAATGATACATCAAACGAATCATTTAATTCGTTTACGATGTATGATAACATAATTGAGGGTTGTCAGATTCTCTCCTTCGATTGGGTATATCTATATGCCAACGACGCAGTTTGCAAACAGTGTAATAAAAGTAAATCGGAATTAATTGGTAAGAATTTTTTTGCAATCTGGGGTAATTCCCAGAATGAGTTGTTGATAAATAAGATGAAGTCGGTAATGACTCGGCGGATTTCTGAAAGTTTTATCAATAGTTTCGAGGTTGAAGGACGCAAAAACTATTTTGAGTTAAGAATTTTTCCAACAGAATGTGGTATAATAATATACAGTGATGATATAACCGCTAAGAAAAATTCAGATATCATAGTTGCCGAAATAAATGAATCGTATCGAGAGATGTTCGCACATAATCCTGGACCAATGTGGATTTATGATGCCGAGACTCTGAAGTTTCTAGATGTCAATCTATCCGCACAAATGCATTATGGATATTCAAAAGCTGAATTTCTAGAAATGACAATTAAAGATGTGCGTCCCGAAGAGGATATCCCATTATTGGTGCAAGATGTAAAGAATACAATTTCTGACTATAACAGAGCCGGAGTATGGAGACATAAGAAGAAGAATGGGGCTGTTATTTATGTAGAAGTAACTTCGCATTTGATTGTTTATGAAGCAAAAAAAGCAAGATTGGTTCTGATTAATGATATTACAGACAAACTTGCCGCACAAGAGAAGGTAAAAATATTAACTGATGCCGTTGAGCAGAATCCAGCTTCAATAATAATTACCGACAAAGATGGAAAGATTGAATATGTAAATAGGCACTTTGTTGAATTTATGCAGTATGATGCTGAAGATGTAATTGGCAGATTCCCTAGAATATTTAATATTGGTCACCTTCCAGATAATGTTTATGAAGGGATGTGGAAAAAGATTAGAAAGGGAGAGGTGTGGACAGGAGAGTTTCGAAATCGTAAGAAAGATGGAACTTTCTTTTGGGAGAGCGCAACAGTATCTGCAATCATTGATGATTTTGGAGCCATTAGAAACTATATCATTACACTCGAAAACATCACAGAAAAAAAGAAAATTTTCGAAGAGTTAGCCTTAGCAAAAGAAAAAGCAGAAGAGAGCGATAAATTAAAGACATCATTTTTAAACAACATATCTCACGAGATTAGGACTCCGATGAATGCTATCGTTGGCTTTGCCAGTCTATTAAACGATCCTGGATTAACTAAAGATAAGCAGAAGGAGTTCACAGAACAAATCATAGGAAGTAGTAATCAATTATTGAGTATTATTACAGATATTGTCTCGATCTCAACCTTAGAGTCTGGAAATGAAAAGGTCTACAAAAGGGAGTTTAAACTCAATACCTTGATGAGGAAGATATACGACTCATATTCTGCAAAAGCTCAAAAACAAAAGATAGAATTTACCTTAGAAACGTCGTTATCGGATGATCATGATGCAATTTGGAGTGATGAGGCAAAGTTGACATGTATTCTAAATAATCTTCTGACAAATGCCTTTAAGTTTACTAAGTCTGGAATGGTGAAGCTAGGATATGTCTTAAAGGATTCTTTCTTGGAGTTTTATGTTGAAGATACGGGTTCTGGTATTCCCAAAAATATGTATGATATTATCTTCAAGAGATTTCGTCAAGCAGACTCTACTACAAAACGGGCATTCGGTGGGTTTGGTTTAGGCTTAGCAATTTCCAAAGCATATATTGAGATGCTAAATGGGAAAATTTGGTTTAATTCAACAGAAGGGTATGGCTCTACTTTTTACTTTACTCTACCATTTAGCCAAGTTAAGAAAAACAAGAGACAGCATTTAAGTGAACTAATAACAGGTCTTGATGATACGAGGATGATTTTAATCGCAGAAGATGATGATAGTAGTTATGAATTATTAGAACAATATCTTGCTGATAGAAACTATTTGGTTATAAGGGCGAAAAATGGAATAGAGGCAGTAGAACTCTGTAAAACACTTCAGGTTGATGCTGTTCTTATGGATATTAAAATGCCTCAAATGAATGGAAATGAGGCTATAAGAAAGATACGTGAATTTTTGCCTTTTGTGCCAATTATTGTTGAGACTGGATTTACAGGCCCCGAAGACATTAACGAAATTTTGAAGACTGGTTGCGACGACTACATATTAAAACCTATTGATAAGGAGAGTTTATTGTCTCTTCTCGATAAGCATCTAAGCGAAGATTAATCAGTCATTCCAATTTGTCGCATCTTTATATATGCCTTCTGAGTTTAAAAAATGGTTAGACAAGTAGGGTAAAGGATGGGCAATTCGGTTATTAATTAAATTGAAGATTTTGAGAAGAGAGGAATTCAAAGAATTATATCTTGCAAGGTTTGATTCGGTAAGAAGGTTTATTTTTTATAAATGTTCCGATACCGATGTTGCTTCTGATATAGCTCAAGAGGTGTTTGTTAAAATTTGGGAGAAAAATATTAATATAGACCCGGTAAAGGATATTAACCTGTTGTTTAAAATTGCGCGAGACTTATATATAGATAAGGTTCGCAGAGACAAAGTAGCTTTAAACTTTACAGAGACGATTGAGCCTGTAAATATGATAGATGATGCCGAGAACGAAATTAATTATAAAGTGCTTAGTAAAGCTTATAATGAAGCGCTAGTGCAGATGACAGAATCACAACGAGAGGCATTTTTATTAAACCGAAATGATGGTCTTAAGTATAATGAGATCTCTAAACAATTGGGGATAACAGTAAAAGCAGTTGAAAAGCGAATAAGTGGTGCTTTAAGTATATTAAAAAGAACAATACTCTGATCTTATGGAAAAGTTAAAACTAAACCCAAAATGGGAAAAGACAAAAGAGGAGATCTGGAGTGAAAAATTCGAAGAGCTTACCTCTTCGACAAGTAACAAAAGACAAAATTATGGTCTAAAGCATCTGTTTTTTGCTTTATCCAGCGTCGCTGCGATATTGATAGTTAGTCTGATCCTCTTTTCAACAACATCATATCAGTCAAAAAGTGGAGAGACAATTGATGTCGTCTTGCCAGATGGATCGAAAGTTGTTTTAAATGAAAATAGCTCGTTGTCATATAACAGAATACTTTGGACCATTAGCAGAAAGGTCGAAATGAATGGGGAGGCTTTCTTTGTTGTGGAAAAAGGCAAAAAATTTACAGTTAATACAAATTATGGAAATATTGAGGTTTTAGGGACAGAGTTCAATGTTTTCTCTAGAGTTACTCTCTTTGAAGTTCTTTGCTATTCTGGGAAAGTTGCCGTTATCTCAGGTGATACGGCAGTCATCAGAATGGGGGAAAGTGTTACAAAACAAGATAATAAATTGATCTTAACTGAGGTGAAGTTAGTTGGTGAACAACCTGAGTGGATAGACAGATACTATAAGTTTGAAGCAATCCCGCTAAGTTTTGTTGTCTCAGAGTTATCAAAAAACTTAAATATTACAATTGAGCTTGATGTTAATAATGATTATCTTTATACCGGAAAGTTTTTAAAAGAGATTGGTCAAGATGATATGATGCAGATCATCTCTTCTCCATTCAATCTCAAAGTCGAAAAAACTGAAACTGGATATAAGATATTCGAGTAAATGTTGAAAAGAATTCTGTTTTTTACACTATTTCTTTTAGCACATAGTATATTAAGTGCAAAGTGCGAAGTAGTAATCAAATATCATAATATGCCTTTGGATAAGGTTTTCGTGGACTTAGAAAAGAGGTTCGCGATTACCTTCTCGTATGATAATAGTTTTGTTAAAAAATTTCATATTACATTAAGTGGCAAGTATCAAAGCGAAAAAGATGCGGTCGTTTCCATCCTGAATGGACTGCCATTAAAGGTGAAGACAATAGAGAACACTTATATTATCATTCCAATCTCTCATAATAACTTAAGCGATAATTATAGACTAAGAGGACTTGTTAGAGATGCGTCAACAGGGGAAGAATTACCCTCTGCCTCGGTTTTCTATGATGGAAAGTACTTTTCGACACCCGAAAATGGATATTTTGACATTAAACTTTCCGATACAATAACTAAAGAACTCCAAGTTTCATATATAGGTTATAAAACATTAAGAATTAAGCCAGAAATTGGAAAATTGAATATTTTAGCAATGAATCCAATTTATCTAAAGCTTGATAGCGTATTTGTTACTGATCAAAAAAATGGGCTATTTGCATCTTCGCCAGCTGATGGTGCTGTGAATAGAATAAATCACGCTATTGCAAGGTTTCTGCCTGGATATGGTGATAATTCAGTCTTTAATGCATTGAAAATTCTGCCAGGAGTGAGATCATCTGGAGAGCCTTCATTTCTTTCGGTATGGAATTCCGAAGAGGGCGAAAGTAGTCTCTATTTTGATAATTTTCGCCTCTATGGAATGAATAACTTTAATGATCAAATTAGCTCTATAAATCCACATCTTGTTAAAGAGATTGCTCTTTATAAAGGGGCAGCTCCAATAAAATTTAGTGGTTTAAATGGAGCTATTGCCGATATTAAATCGATTAAAGGGAATCAATTATCTCCAGACTTCAAATTTGCACTCAATAACCTAACACTGTCTGGATTTGCTTCTGTTCCTGTCTCTTCTTCTACAGTTCTAATCTCTTCTTATCGTCAGACTTTTTATAATCTATATGGAGATAAAAGTGCCCCAACTTTTCAAGGAAACGGTAATTCCCATAAGGGAGGTATTATCGTAAAACCAGGTTATAGCTTTAGAGATTTAAATCTAAAAAGTTCAACGAGTTTTAAGGATCTAAATAAATTAGAAATAAGCCTTTATGCAGCGCAAGATAAATTTGGGTTTCAATATGGGCAGTCAGATTATTTTGCTGATGTAAATGAGTCAAATAGGCAATTAGCAGGTTCTATAGTATTTACATTGCAATCTTACAAACAATGGAAAGCTGAAACTGGAGTAACTCTTTCATCGTTAGTCTCAGAAAAATCAAATATAAAAAGATTCAAAGGAAATAATCTTGCTGATATAAAGACAAATATTTGGATATCTGAATTGACTGGATTCGTTAGAGGAGAGGAAAAAATTACCCAATATCTTAAAGTTGAGCAAGGAGTAAATGTTAAACTATATGGGAACTCCATAGGCGATACACTATTTAAAAAGAGTCTAGTATCTCCATACATTAATAGTAACCTAACATTTAAAAATTTCTACTTAGAATTTGGGCTCTCTGCAAATTTTTATGAATCTCAATCCTATTATGTACCTAGGTTTTTTGCAAGTTTGAATATTTTACCAGAACTAAAGGTTGATTTCACATATTCAAAATCTAAATCTTTAGTGTATAAGAGACCAGTAGTATACAATAAGTATTTTGCAGAAAAGCAGTGGCGATTAAGTAATGGTGTTAATATGCCTGAAAACGAATATTTTATCTTTGGAGTGGATTACCTTTGGCAGGGTTGGACTTTTAATATTGACGCCTATCGTAAATCGATGAAGGAGAAGTATAAAGTAGTAAAAGTTAGTTCTCAGCCATATGTGTATAAAATAAATAGTGTTGTCAACGGGATTGATTTAATGGTCAATAAAGAGGCATTCAGGACCGTCTTTACAGGAGCATTTTCGAAACAATTTGTAAATGACGATTTAGGAGATAATCTTAAAAGAGAGGAGTATTCACCTACTGAATACAAATTTACAACACTTAGTGACTTCAAACCATTTTATATATCATCACTCTTTTCTTACGCTGATGGATATGAGGACCAGTATTGTAGATTAGATTTAGCAGCTTATTATAAATTGATAAAAAAACGATACTCCCTCTCTTTTGGTTTTAGTGTTTTAAATGTATTAAACAGAAAAAATTATAAAGTGATTGAAGATCTTGCATATACTTCGGGTCAAAAAGATCTTGTAAGCATCTACTACGAACCAATATCACTGACTCCAACATTTTCTATAGAAATTTCCTTTTAGATAGGTAGGGTAAGGCTCTTCTTTTACGGTTATATGTTAAAACAAGAATCGTATGAAAACATTATCTACTATCATGGGCGTACTTTTTATGGGAGCAGTTTCCATATCTTGCCAAAAAAGCGAATTGCCAAATAACGAAACTTTACCTGAAGAGTCAGTACAAGTTTTAACAGTTAATTCTGATGGGGTAACCTCATTTAATACCCCTGTTTTAACTCCAACATTTGAAAATACTGCAGAACTTACAGCTGAGGAGATTGAGTTTTTATTTGCAGTCAGAGAGGATGAAAAGGTTGCAAGAGATCTCTATGCGCATTTTTATTCTAAGTACCCACTCAAACCATTTGAAATGATTGGCAAAGCTGAAAGCAATCATATTTCAGCAGTAGAAAAGTTATTAACATTCTACTCTATTAGCTTTCCTGCATTATCAGAGGCTGGTATCTTTGCCAATGCTGAGCGCCAATTAAATTACACTACTTTAGCGGCAGCAGGAAATACTTCATTAGAGGCATTTACAACTGCTGCAAAATTAGAAGAGACTGGAATATATGATTACATGACAGTATTGCAGGATATCACAAATCCGAATATTAAGTTAGTAATTGAGCACTTGATGAAGGCTTCATCTAACCACTTAAAAGCATTTTTGAGAAATATTGATGCATTAGGAGGCTCTTACACTCCATCGATTCTTTCGCAGGAACAATTTGACAATATTATCAAAAGTAACTTTGATAATGGCAAAAGATACCAAAGAAGGGGAGGAGAAAATGGGACGAATAATGGCGATGGACACAACAGAATTAAAGGCTCAGTAAACAAAAACGGAGAATGTACAGGTACTTCGAATGGACAAACAGGCACTCAAGATAAAGGTAAAGGAAAACAAGGAAAAGGATACAGAGGAGGTAAATAATATACTTCTACTTATCTGTCAGTAATTCAGTTATAGGACATACCTTAGTTCTAGGAAAAGACTCCCTCTTTATTTGCGAAAGCAGTAGAGAGGGATTCATGTTTTTAGAGATGATTCCAAGTCCGAGACTACTAAATTCTTTTGCATTTATCTCTTGTTCTGGGTGTGCAGGAATCATTAAGATAGGTTTGTTGTAATATGCAGCTTCGCAAATTGTTTCAAATCCAGCAGTGGTTATTACACCATCGCATGAAGCCATTTTTGCTAGAAATTTTTTATCATCAATATGGTGAAAAGTCAATTTATCGTTAATGCGATATTCTGAAGGGAGAGAGAAATTATCCCAAAATGCATGGATTTCGATATCTGAATTGTCATTATGCCAATCTATTAAATCATTAGCATAGCCTTGATTGAGAATATAGCATAGGATAAATCCTCCTTTTGTAACCTTATCTACTCCTTCAGTTACATCAGACCTCAAAAGCGGGGAGATTGTTTTAATGTTTTGTTTAGAAAAATCACTCCACTTGTACATTGATAAAGCATAAATCTCGTTTGCTCTACCAATACATAATGATGAAAATAATTTTAAAAAGATTGAGTAAAAGAAGTTAGTTGAGTAATAAGATCTTTTTGAAAAGATCATGTACTGATGAGCAATAGTAATATACCTGCAAGGAGTTTCTCTTAAAAATGAGTAAAGACCAAAAAGTGGTTCGTAAAAATTAATAATTAGATCTGGTTGATACTCTTTGATACAGCTATCAATTGTTGAGATCCCTTTTTTTATTTGCTTCGATAGGATAAATCTAAGAGAATTTAAAATCGTTTTAGACAAACTAATCTGAGTGTATCCTTTATTATACTGTATGCTAAGTGTATTATAGCTAAATAGTGGAGAGATGTTTAGCTTTTTATAAAAATCTGGAATTTTTCTATTTTTGGGCAATCCAACTAAAGTGCAGCATATCTGGTGTCCCGCTTTTTGAAATTGCTCGGCTAATGCAATAGATTGGGTAAAATGCCCTCGCCCTTCTCCTTGAACAACAAATAATATTTTCATCGAGTTGATGTTGCTGGTATGGTACTCTTCAACGAACTTTGATTAGCAACATTGCCTGAATTTTCAATAATATGCCATCTCCCATCATACTCTTCAACTGCAGCAGACATTGACTCTACCCAGTCCCCAGAGTTTATATAGTGAATATCGTTAAAATATTTATTTTCTGCATGATGTATATGTCCGCAAATAATACCATTGCAACCTTTCTGTTTGGCAATGATAGATAATTGGTCCTCGAATTGACTAATGTAAGATACAGATGACTTTACTTTTAACTTAATACCTTTTGAAATTGATTTATAACCTAAACCATCTTGCTCTCTTTTTTTGTTATATAAGTGATTTATATAAAGCAAAATAGTGTAGCCAATATCACCTAATTTTGAAAGCCATTTGGCATGTTTAGTTACGGAGTCAAATTCATCTCCATGTATAATGTAATATTTTTTGCCATGACTTTCATAGACATAGTCTTTAGCTAAAGTCATATTTCCAAACTTTAGAGGGAGCACTCGATCTAAAAAGTCGTCATGATTACCTCTGATATAGATTATCTCAGTTGTATCTTGTATTGAAAGCAAATATTTCATCACATTAGTGTGCCTTCTACGCCATTTAACTTGTTTCCCTCGCATAATAGACCAACCATCAATTATGTCTCCGCATAAAATCAATTTGTCGCAACTATGCTTTTTCAGAAAACGTAGGACTTCAGAGGCTCTTGACCATCTCGACCCTAGATGAAGATCAGAAAGAATGATTGTTTTGTGATGAATCTTATGTTGCATTCGGCATTAAATTATTAATGCAAAATAAGAATCACTTTGTTATAAAAGTGTTTATAAAGAGTTAAGAAAAAATGAATAATTAAAAATGAGAATCTTATTTGAGAAGGTATTTGTTTATAAGATTGATCAAATCCTCTTTTTTGATAGGCTTTGAAATGTAATCAGTACAGCCTGACTGCAGGACTCTCTCTCTGTCAGAAGTTAAAGCGTAAGCTGTTTGAGCAATAATCGGAATAGTCGGATTAAATTCCCTGATCTGTCTTGTTGCTTCTAGACCATCCATTTCGGGCATTTTAATATCCATCAGAATGATGTCAATTTCAGGATGTTCTTTAGCAAGATTCACAGCCTCTTTTCCGTTTTTTGCGTGAATAAGAATCCTGCTATTATCTTTTAGGATAACCTTTAGATAATAGAAGTTATTCTGATCGTCCTCTGCTATCAAAATTGTTGTGTTCATTGTGTCTTCCGATTTTTGTGTTCTTTCGTTCTCTTTCGGCTCTTTATCGGAGGGGGAGTCCAAAGATTCCATAGGTAACTGCAAAAAGAATTCAGTGCCTTTGCCTACTTGTGACTTTAGCCAAATCTTGCCACCAAGCAGCTCTGTATAAACTTTCGCAATAGATAATCCAAGACCTGTTCCTTCGAATTCTCTTTTTAATCCAGTTTCTACTTGAGAGAATCTTTCGAAAATCGTATTTTGGCTCTCTTGCGGAATTCCTATTCCAGTATCCCTTACAAATATAGTTATTGAATTTGGTTCGTCAAAATATCCAAAAGATACTTCGCCCGATT
This sequence comes from Bacteroidales bacterium, assembly GCA_041441455.1. Classification (GTDB taxonomy): domain Bacteria; phylum Bacteroidota; class Bacteroidia; order Bacteroidales; family UBA932; genus JAFIHK01. Next base: position 15,257 of record JASDTB010000019.1, on the reverse strand, counting down.
TTGTAAATTTCATAGCATTACTGATCAGATTATTCAGAATCTGAGTCAACTTAGTCTTGTCTGTATATACCTTTTTAGGTAACTTCGATGGAATTGAAAGGATTAGATCAAACGCTCTTTTTTGTGGATAATAGAAGGAGTATAAATCTTGTAACAGAACATTTAAATCAAAGATTTCGTTATGAACTTCAACTTGGCCTGCTTCAATTTTAGCCACATCAATCACGTCGTTAATTGTTGCCAGAAGTCTGTCTGAACTTTTGCAAATTATCTCTACATAGCTGTTAAGTTCCTCATCCTTAATTTCTTCCTTTAAGATGTTTGCAAAGCCAACTATGCCGTTCATTGGGGTGCGAATCTCGTGGCTGATATTAGCAAGAAAGGCTGTCTTCAATCTATCGCTCTCTTCTGCTTTCTCCTTCGAAACTTTAAGTCGATTTACATTTTCAAACCTCTCTATATAGAGACCAATATTATTTGCAAATAGCTCTAAAAGAGTGAGATCATCATAGGAATACGCGTCGATTGAATGATAATCTTGAATAGCAATCACTCCAATCACCTCTTTCAACGCGGAGTCCATAATAGGGGCTCCTAACCATATTGGAGAGTACTCACCATAAGTTACAAGGTTGTTCTCTTTTCTAATCTGGTCTTCGGTTTCGGCTGTAGCCATAAGCCCCTTCCCTGTTTTGCGGACTAAATCTGTTAATGAATCTTTGAGAGTTATGAGTTCGTCACTCTCATAGTCATCCATCTCATCAATATAGTACGGGAAACTATATTTGTCAGTTTTTTTGTCATAAAGGGCAATGTAAAAATTTTGGGCATTGATAACAGATGAAATATTACAGTGAATCTCTTTTAAAAATGCTCTAAGGTCTAAGTCTTGATAAGAGATTTTAGAGATTTCAAGTAAGGCTTTTTGCAGATTATTTTTCTTGTTTTTATCTGTAATATCTCTGACAATTACTCCGATGCCTGAGTGGTCGTCTAATAGCTTTATCGGAAATGCTTTAACGTCAAATATGTAATTATTGAATCTAAACTCTTTATTGACGGTTGTGTTAAGATTAACTACAAGACTGTCAATCTCTCTTATAAGTTTTAATGTGTCATCACTAAAGAGTCCCTCATCATCTCTTTTGCCTATTATCTCTTTGTATGAAAATTTAAATTTGTTACAAAATGCGTCGTTAGCTAAAATAATTCTTCGATTTTCATCTTTCATAACTACCATATCGGTATTTGAGTTGATGAATGAAAAGTAGATCGATTCGTTAAATTTAACCTTTTCACGCGTTTTTTGATTTTGGTATCTATTTAGCATAACCATCCCTAAAAGGATTGTTCCAATTGGGTATAAAGTGGCAAAGTAGATTGCAATTTGATTGAAAGTTGGAAGCCAAAGGGGCCTAGGTAAAAGTAAAATACTGAGAAGCATTAAAGTGTGAGCGATAATTGCTGCAGTAAATGTCTCTTTGAAAAAATTTTGAAGAATTTTTTTGTATCTGTAATGATGCCATATAATTCCAACACCACCAGAGACTATAATAGTCCCAATTCCCATCCACATGCCGGCTCCACCAAGAAAAATTCTGAAGATTGCTGTTAAGAGCATTCCAACAAGTGTTGGGATTGTGCCAAAAAACATACCAGATACTAAAAGTAAGATAGATCTTGTGTCAAACGTTATCCCTGGTACATATTTCCAAGGTGTAACCATTAGAAGTATTCCGGTGATACCAATTACAAGACCTACTGCAATTTTACCGTATTTTGAACGAGCAAGATCCTTTTTTAGCCAAATGATATCATATAAGATGCTAAAAGATAAGAGTATTGCTATGTTTTGAACAAGTCCTGTTATAATAGAATCTCCCATAATTATTCTTTTAGAATGCGCTTTATACAAATTTAACATTAATTTGTTTTTCTTTGTGAACTTTCGTTAAAAATCTTAACTTTAATGCGGTAAATGGGGGTAATATGAATGCTTTTTCTCGTTGTTTCCTTGTCCTGTCTGTGTTTTTTTTAATTTTTCTCAGACTAGACTCTCAAACTAAGTTCAATTTTTCCATCGGATTCAAGATGGAAGACAATCCTATCCTAATCAAGAATGTTAATGCTTTTCAAGATGGGGAGGTGTTTGTATGCATGTTTCCAGAACCAGTTAATGTTGGTCGGCTAATCGCTGAATTTTCTGTCGATAACGAGATTGATGTGTACGTAAATGGCGTTAAACAACAATCTAAAATAAGTGAAAATGACTTTAATCAAAAAGTTGTATATACCTTAAAACATAGATTGACAGGGCATGAGCAGTCATTTATTGTTCAGGTTGTTATATTTACTGGACTGCCTATTATTAGAGTTGAGACTGAAAAAAATCGGACGATAGTTGATAGAGTAGTCTATTTAAATGCAGCGTTCGACTCTTATGCAGGAAAGTTGGGTAGTGATTTGTCTTACACAGGACCTGTTAAAATCAGAGGCAGAGGAAATACTACATGGAGATTTCCCAAAAAACCATACAAATTAAAATTTTCTGAGAAGGTTGGGCTTTTAGGCATGCCTCCAAGTGATGAGTGGGTATTGTTAGCAAATTATATAGACTATTCTTTGCTAAGAACTTCAACAGCATTTTTTATGAGCCGTTTTTTGGATATGCCATATACAGTAAGGTCTGTGCCAGTTGAACTGTTTGTAAATGGAGAACATCGTGGGGTTTATCAATTATGTGAGCAAGTTATGGTTGCTACTAATCGAGTTCCTGCAGGAGATAAGGGTTTCTTCCTTGAAATTGACTCTTATGTGAGAGTCGCTGAGAGGAAAGCACCTTTTTTCACTACAGATAAACTGAACGAGTACTCAAGATCGGGTGAAGATTTAGGGTCTGTATTTGTTTATCAAAAAACAGCTTCTCCAACTTTTGCCGATTCGACATCAATAATTGACTATATTAGGAAGACTGAAAAGGTAATTTATTCTGAAAATTTTGCAAAGCCAGATTCTGGTTATCGATCATACATTGATGTTGAGAGTTTTATTAATTGGTATTTAGTCAATGAAGTATCTCTTAACAATGATGCTGCATTTTTCTCTTCGGTGTATTTTTATAAACCTATTGATGGGAAGTTATTTATAGGGCCTGTTTGGGACTACGATATGGCATTAGGTCTGTATGAATTAAAACATGATAATAAATGGAAGATTAAAAACTCTCCTTGGATCGACAGATTATTCGATGACAGATACTTCGTGGATAAACTCAAAGAGAGATGGGTCTATTTATATACGAATCGACAAAAGATTCTCGATTTCATTGATTCTTCGGCAGAAGAGCTGAAGTATTCACAAGCTAAAAACCATGCTATTTGGCAGTCAACTTATAAATCCGAGCAGATTTCTGACTATTCTAAAGCTGTTAAAGACTTAAAAGATTTTATAGTAAACAGAATGGAGTGGCTAAATGTTGCAATTATGGATCTTTAGTATATTTGCGTAATGAAAATGAAAAACTTCTCGTTTAAAGTATTTATTATAGTTCTAGGTTTTGTTTGTTTTAAATCCTTTATGGCAAAAGCGGAGGCTTATGCCAGCGAAGGAATTTATCTCATTATATCTTCTTATAATCCAGATACAAAGAGAGTTACAGACTTTATTTCATCTTTCGAAAAACGGTTGGATGCAACTAAGTTTAAAGGTCGGGTTTTGATCGAAGATATGGCATGCCGCGATTTTGAAAAGGAGGCAGGGCTTTGGAAATCAAGAGTGCATGATTTAATTGCAAAGTATAACGGGAAGAATTTAAAAGCAGTAATTCTTCTTGGTCAAGAGGCTTGGGCTGCTTATACTCAACAACCAGATTTTAACCCTAATATTCCCTTTTTTGCACTCTATGCAAGTGAAAATGGAATTGTTTTACCAGATGGGGAGTTAGTTGGTGACCCAAGTTATTTGGATATGATGTCTAAGGCTGATTCAATCGGATACGCTGGAGGGTTCATAAATGAGTATGATGTAAAACGCAACATAGATCTTATAAAAAGGTTTTATCCTGATGTAGATAATATTGCATTTGTATCTGATAATACATATGGAGGTGTCTCTCTCCAACAACTTGTTAAAAGAGAGATGAAGAGATACCCAGACATAAGCCTGACTTTGGTAGATAGCCGGATTTATTCAACAGAAGAGGCAAAAGAGCTAATAGGCAAACTACCTGAGCACTCTGCTTTATTGATAGGGACTTGGCGTATAGATAAAGATGGACTTTACTATTTATCTAACTCTGTAGCGCAGCTTGTTGCCAAGAATATGACAATTCCAGTTTTCTCACTTACTAGTACAGGTATAGGAACTATCGCTATTGGAGGCTATATTCCTCGATATAATTCCAATGCAGCGGAAATTGTTAAACAGATAGAGTTGTTTTACAGTGGTCATAGAGATTCAGTGAGATTTATTGAAAATAGGGGATACTATCAGTTCGACAAAGCTAAATTGAATAAAATTGGAGTTAAAGAGTATCAGTTACCTGCCGATAGTGAAATCGTCTCTTTTGAGGATGCAAGAATATCAAAGTATCGTGATTATCTTTTTTATATCTCTTTCGCTACTGTGTTCTTAGGTATGTTTACAGCCTTACTTTTTGTCCTTTACTCTAGAAATACGAAATTGAAAAAGAATCTAGAAAAAAATGAACTTGAGCTTATACATGCTAAAGAGAGGGCCGAAGAGTCTGATAAATTAAAATCTGCATTTCTTGCCAACATGAGCCACGAAATACGAACTCCATTAAATGCAATTGTTGGTTTTTCAAACCTACTTGCGAGTGAAGATCTTGGAGAAGATGAAGCAAAAAGCTTTAAAAATATAATTCATAAGAATTCGGAGCTACTTCTCTCATTGATTAACGACATTCTTGATATATCTAAACTCGAAACAGGCAAAGCCCAATTCAATTTCAGACGCGAAAATCTGAATTCTATTTGTATTCAAGCATTAAATACAAGCTCTTTTGGTAATGATAAGGAGGTTATTTTCAAATTTGAAAAAGGGGCAGAAGAGTTCTATATCAATACTGACGTTAACAAGTTGACGCAAGTGATGATAAATCTTCTCTCTAATGCTAAGAAATTTACTGATCGAGGAGTCATTACTCTCAAATATACAATCTTGCCAGATGAGAGAATGGTTGCAATCTCAGTTTCTGATACTGGACCTGGAATCCCCGAAAATGCTTTTGACAGAGTGTTTGAAAGATTCGAAAAATTTAATGAGACCAAACAAGGTAGTGGTTTAGGTCTGGCCATCTGTAAGCAAATTGTTACTCGTATGGGAGGAAAAATCTGGGTTGACAAAAACTATAAAGAGGGAGCCAGGTTTATCTTCACTCATCCTTACTAACTTATTTTCGCTCTTCGGAAAATAATTTTGTACTTTTACGGCCTTTATTTTAGAAAAACACATCGTGCCAAGGTATGATTATATAATAGTTGGAGGCGGCCTTGCCGGTTTGTATGCCGCTTGGAAGTCGTCTGCTTACGGAACTGTCGCGCTTATTACAAAGTCAATCATTCGGGAAAGTAACTCTTACTATGCTCAAGGGGGAATTGCGGCCGTAACTCATGAAGAGGACGACACTACAATCCATTTTAACGACACTTTAACTGCTGGTGCAGGCCTTTGTGATAAAGGAAGAGTTGATATTTTAGTCAATGAGGGTCCTGATCGAATTCGTGAGATTATTGACGAAGGGATGAAGTTCGATCAAGAGAATGGGGAATTAGCTCTTGGATTAGAGGGAGGACATCACTTTAAAAGAATTCTTCATTCTGGGGGTGACGCTACTGGGCGGATGATTGTGGAGTTTATGATTGATAAAGTTCTAACGTCTCAGAAAATTACGCTCTACGAAAACTACTCACTCGAAAGTTTAATCACTCATGAAGGTGTTTGCTTTGGAGCTATTTGCAGATCGGATAATGGTTCTAAAACTTCATTCTTTTCGAAACATACAATTTTGTCTACAGGCGGTGCGTCTGCAATCTATTCACGGTCGACAAATCCTCCATCTACCTTAGGCGAAGGAATTGCAATCTGTTATAAAGCTGGATGCCGAATTGCAGATATGGAGTTTATACAATTTCATCCTACTGCACTGTTTGCTGGAGAGGAGAAGACCGCATTTTTGATCAGTGAGGCGGTAAGAGGCGAAGGTGCGCATCTGCTCAATAAAAAGGGAGAGAGATTCATGCTCTCTGTCCACCCTTTAGCTGAGCTTGCCCCAAGGGATATCGTATCTGCTGAAATCTATAAACAGATGTTAAATGAGGGTAGTTCTCACGTAACGCTCTCGTTGAAACATTTAGACTCGAACCGAATTATCTCTCGCTTTCCTACAATCTATCAGACTTGCTTAAAGTTGGGAATGGATTTGACTGATAATGTACCTGTCTCTCCTGCTGCTCATTATACAATAGGGGGAGTTGAAACTGATGAGTTTGGAATGACAAATATTGAGAATTTGTTTGTGTGTGGAGAGTTAGCATCTACTGGTGTAATGGGAGCAAATAGATTAGCCTCAAACTCGCTCTTAGAGTGTTTAGTATTTGTTCATAGAGCAGTTGCGATTACAACTTCGGCGGACTATAAATATTTGCACAAATTAGATAGTTTGTCTCAAAATTCGCACTATACAGAGCCTGATGGATATTTGTCTGAAAACGATAAAGCGCTTTTTGGAAAGTTTAAAAGAGAGCTTTCGGATATAATGATGCGTTATGTTGGGATTGTCCGAGACGAAGAGTCTCTAATAAAGGGGCAAAATGAGGTCAGACAATTGGAGGCTTCTTATAAAAATGCATTTAGTGGGTGGCTTAAACAGAAGACAATGAACCTCATTGTTGTAGCAGATTTAATTTTTAAATCTGCAATTTATCGCAAAGAGAGCAGAGGTGCCCATCTAAGATCGGACTATCCATCAAATTCTACTGATTACCTATTCCATACTATAATTGAAAAAGATAGAATCTATGAAAAACCTGTTGATAGATAAACTCATTGATTTAGCAATTGAGGAGGATATTAATACTGGAGATATTACAACTGAATCTTTGATTCCCGATTCATTGAATGCTGTTGCTGAAATGACCGCGAAATCCGAAGGTGTAATCTCTGGCCTTTCGTTAATTCGAAGAGTATTCGAAAAATTCGAAAAAGATATTAAATGGACCCCATTTGTAAAAGATGGTGAAAAAGTAAAGAGGGGTGACGTAATCTTAAGAATCGAAGCTAAGTACTCTACTTTGTTGAAAGGGGAGCGGATTTCCCTCAATATCTTGCAAAGAATGTCGGGAATAGCTACTAAAACGGCCGATTATGTTAATGAGTTAAAGGGTTATAAAACGGAGCTTTTAGATACTCGAAAGACAGTTCCAGGAATGCGGATTTTCGATAAGCAAGCTGTCAGTGATGGAGGAGCAAAAAATCATAGAATGGGATTATATGACTTGGTGATGATCAAGGACAACCATATTAAGATAGCTGGTTCGATTACAAAAGCTGTAGAGCAAATCAGAAAAAATGTTGGTCAAGGCATAAAAATTGAAGTAGAGACGACCAATCTCGACGAGGTGAAAGAGGCTCTAGAATGCAATGTAGATATCATAATGCTCGATAATATGTCGAATGATCTTATGAAAGAGGCGGTTATGATGGTTGCAGGTAGAACAAAGACAGAGGCTTCTGGAAATATGACCATCGAGAGACTGAAATCGGTAGCCGAAACCGGAGTAGATTATATCAGTGTTGGTGCATTGACTCACTCGGTAACTGCGCTGGATATCAGTATGAACATAAAATGTGCATAATGGAATTCAACGAACTGAAGTTAAAAATTGAGAATTTAAAAAAAGAGACAGGTGCAATAATCCTGGCTCATTATTATACAAGACCTGAGATACAAGAGCTCGCCGATTTTTTGGGAGACTCTTTAGAGTTATCGAGAAAGGCTGCAGAGACAGATGCGGAGACAATCGTCTTCTGCGGTGTCCATTTTATGGCAGAAACTGCAGCAATTTTGTCGCCTAAAAAACGAGTGTTAATCCCCAAATTAAGGGCGGGATGCTCTCTTGCAGAGAGTATAACTTCATACGAAATCATCAAATGGAAGGAGAAAAATCCAGATGGTTTAGTTGTGAGCTATGTAAACACTACCGCAGATGTAAAATCGGTAACAGACTATTGCGTAACATCTGCAAACGCTGTTAGAATTGTAGAAAAACTACCTGCCGATTCAAAGATTCTCTTTCTTCCAGACTATAATTTAGGAAACTATATCAAAAAAGTAACAGGTAGAGAGATGGAGATTTGGGATGGTAACTGCTGTGTACATCAAAGAATCACTGCAGATATGGTCTTTGCTAAACATCAAGAGTATCCTGAGGCATTAGTCTTAATGCATCCAGAGTCATTCTGCTCCCACGATGATCGAATCTTAGAGTCTCCCTTCGTAAAAATAGCTTCAACATCTGGAATTCTAAGAGATGCTGCTGCCTCCGATTGTAAGCAGTTTATTATTGCTACAGAAAATGAAACGCTTTATAAACTTCGCAAGGACAACCCGAACAAGGAGTTTATTCCAGTTGACAACCGCACTGTATGTGGTTCAATGAAGCGTGTAACAGCCGAGAGCATCTACGAAGCACTTCTTCATAATCAATACGAAGTCAAAATCCCCCAACACATCCAAGAAAAAGCAATCCAGCCAATTAAAAGGATGCTTGAATTTTAAAATAGGGTAAACCCATCTTTGTCGATCTTATTAGTAGAAACGGAAATTAACAATTTAATTCTACTGATATGAAAACAACAATAAAAAAGCTTGCAAGTTTCTTACTAACTGCATGTTTCCTGTTGTCAGTAACAACAGTTTTTGCTGAAAACGAAAAAGATTATTTTACAGTAAGAGGTGTCGTAAAAGACAAAGCTTCTAAAAGAATCATCGAATTTGCCAATATTTCGATTCCAGGAACAAATATCGGCACAGTGACCAACGCAAGTGGAGAATTTGCGGTAAAAGTAAAGAAATCATTCAATGCTAAAAATTTAGAAGTATCTCACTTAGGTTATGCCCTTTATTCTATGCCTATTACAGGTGAGGATATGCGAAACATCACAATCTTATTGACTGCAAAGGCCAGTGAACTAGACCAAATTACTGTACTTGGATTAAACCCTAGAGAGCTTGTAGAAGAGGCTGTTCGTAGAATTGAGCGTAACTATACTAGTGAGCCAACTCTTTTGACAGGTTTCTATAGAGAGACAATCAAGAAAAGAAGATCGTACATAAATGTAGCTGAGGCTATTGTTGAAGTGTATAAGACCCCTTACGGAACAGGTATAGACAGGGATGCTGTGCAAGTATTTAAAGGACGTAAACTAATTAGTCCTAAAGTAGATGATACTTTGATGATTAAATTATTAGGTGGACCTACACTTGCTTCATACATCGATGTTGTAAAAAATCCAGATGTAATTTTAAGCCAAAATACTTTAGGATACTATAAGTTTACAATGGAACAACCAGTTGTAATTGACGACAGACAACATTATGTAGTATCTTTTGCACCACAAGTTGATCTTCCTTATGCTCTTCACTATGGAAAGCTATACATCGATAGAGATAGACTAGCATTCTCAAGAATTGAGCTCTCATTAAGCATGGACGATAAGAACAAAGCAACAAGTGCCATTTTAAAGAAAAAACCATTCGGCTTAAGATTCAAACCAGAAGAGGTGTCATTCATGGTAAACTATAAGTTTAGAGATGGAAAGAGCCATATGAATTATGTAAGAAGCGAAGTGAAATTCAAGTGTGACTGGAAGAGAAAACTGTTCTCAACAAACTATACAATCGTAGCAGAAACTGTAATCACTGGAGGTAAGGGCGAAAAAGTAGGAAGAATTCCAAATAAACTAGTCTTTAGCGATAATGTTTCACTATCAGATAAAGTTGATAGCTTCTTCGACAAAAACTTCTGGGAAGATTACAATATCATAGAACCTGATGAGTCACTGGAATCAGCTGTAAATAAACTGAAAAAGAATCACGACAACAATTAAAAATAATTAGTAAATTTGAGGTTATTAGATTTAAGTGAAAAATGTTGAACGAGCTCAGTGAAGTTATTAGGATCAAGGAAGGGGACATTAAAACATTTGAAAATGTATTCAAGAGGTTTTATTCCCCTCTCCTTTATTACTCCGCCGGAATTACAGGGAGGCACGATATCGCAGAAGAGATTATCCAAGATGTATTTTATGTCATCTGGAGAGATAGGGAGAGCCTTCAGATTTTCAAATCACTCAAATCATTCCTCTACACATGTGTTAAAAATAAATCACTTCAATACTGTGAACATAAAAAGGTTGTCAATACCCACGAAGAGTATGTAGCATCAAATGTCCGAATAGATTCAGAGGCTCCTCCCGATGAGGGAATTGAGGTAAGAGAGATGGAGAGAGTGATTATGAAGACGATTGAAAAGATGCCTGAACGGAGAGTCAAGATTTTTAAAATGCACAGATTCGAAGATAAAAAATATACAGAGATAGCCGATATCCTTTCTCTCTCGGTAAAGACAGTAGAGGCAGAGATGACCAAGGCTCTCAAATCACTAAGAAAAGAGATAGAGTTACACAAGAGTTTATTATGAAAATGACAAATACCAATATTAACAATAATGCCGACAAGGCTTGGAGCCGACTCTATGAAAGGCTCGAAGGAGATGGCCTTGTTCCTGATCAAACTAGTGTTGTCAAAAGGGTAAGTTTTAGGAAGGTCAGAACTATAGCGGCAGCCGCAGCAATCGTAATCGTTGCAAGTGTAACCTATCTCCTTTCTCCTTTTGCAAAAGACAATACCGATTTGAGGTATATCTCCTTCCTCAATGAAGATTCTCTTTCTGTATTTGCAACAACTCTCGAAGATGGCTCCGCAATCTATCTAGCAAATAATACTACCATAGAGTTGCCAGAACACTTTTCTGGTGACAAGAGAGAGATCAAACTCTCAGGTGATGCCTATTTTCAAGTGGCCAGAGATGAGAAAAAGCCATTTGTAATTGAAACAGAGAGAATTCAAGTAAAAGTATTAGGGACATCATTCAATGTTCGTTGTGCGAAAGATATAGCTCCATCGCTCTCTGTCAATACGGGATTAGTGGAAGTTACTTTAAAAAAGACAGGTGAAAAAGTTCGAGTTAAAGCGGGAGAGAGTCTATTAGTTGCATCAAATGTTTTAAAAATTGTAAAGACAGAAGATTTATCGCTGTTCGATGCCTACACAACTAACATTAGATTTAAAGATGAAAGATTAGAGAATGTTGTTAAGATTTTGAATAGAAACAGCCAAGATGCTAATTTGGAGATCTCTCCAGATATTGCAGACAGGAAGATCACAGCAACTTTCGATAACTCTTCACCAGAGGTTGTTCAAGAGCTGATCTCACTAGCTTTGAATTTAAAATCCGAAAAACGAGGAGAACGCTATTATTTGCATCAATAATATGATGCCTAAGATACAATACTATAAAAAACTTCTTCTGCTTCTGGTAATAATATTATTGCCAGAAGCTTGTCTATTAGCATCAAGTTCAATAATAATAGATGATCTGGATAAAAAGATCAAAGTCCCAAGGATTAAGGATAATGTTTATAAAGTATTAAACCTGATTTCAGAAAGATCGGGCTATCTATTTATATATGACAGCAAAATAGTAGATAACCAAGAAATAGTAAGATTAAATGAAGGGGAGTATGATATCAGAGAGGCAGTAAAATTAGCAACAGGAAACCAAGAGGTTGAGATAAAGCTAGTAGGTAGACATGCTTTGATTTACATTCCAGAAAAAAGAGCTGTTGGAAGTAATATTGAAAAAGATTCTCTTATAATAACTCCTAAAAAGGACTCAGTTATCACTGTTTCTGGTCGTCTTTTAGATAGAGGGACTGGTGAACCAATCCCTTTTGCAACAATCTATATCGAAAAGTCTTCTTACGCAACAATCTCAAATCTCAGTGGTGATTTTAGACTTGTATATCCCGATACACTGACTACATTCATGGTCAAAATATCTCATATGGGATATATTTCCAGAGAGATAGACTATTCATTACTTAACAGGCAAACTCCCACTATCTTCCTTGATCAAAAAGTTATTCCTCTTCAGGAGATTGTAGTACGTGTAGTAGATCCACTTACGTCAATCAGGGAGATGCTTAGAAAAAGAGACGATAACTATTCAGATATTCCTACGTATATCACAGCTTTCTACAGAGAGGGGGTTGAATACAAAAAGAACATAACATTGACAGAAGCTGTAATTCAAATATACAAAGCACCTGTAAGTTCATTTTTAGTATTTGACCAAGCGAAGTTGTTGAAAAAAAGACGAGTGTCAAAAGAGTTTGAAAAGGATACTCTTGTTACAAAAGTACGGTCTAGTATAAATTCTATCCTTATGCTCGATATCGTTAGCAATCCTCCAGATTTTATCTCACCAGAATTTTTTCAACTATATAATTATACCCACACAGATATAACCACTATAGACGATAGACGTGTATATAAATTCTCTTTTGAACAAAAGTCAAATATTAATGAGCCGTTATATAAAGGGGATATCTATATTGACTCGGAGAGTAGTGCTCTGTTGAAGGCTCAGTTCGAAATCAATCCAACTTATGTTGCTAAGAGCAAAGATATGCTCATAATGAAGCGGAGCAAGAATATTGACTTAACTCCCATGAAGGTGGAGTATAATATTTCATACAGAAACTATAATGGGAAATATTATGTTAGTCATGTAAGGAGTGATCTGAAATTTAAAGTAAAGCGGAAAAAATCGCTGTTTAGTACCCCTTTGAATGTATGGTTCGAAATGGTCAACTGTAAAATTGATACATTAAATGTGAAAAAATTTTCACCTTCAGAGAAAATCTCACCACGAGATATTTTATCGGATACAGAATTTGAGTATGATGAGAATTTTTGGGGACAATTCAATGTGATAATTCCAGAGGATAAACTCAAAGAGTTAATCAATCTATATATTTTTAACTCGGAACAAAAGACAAAATGATCTCTTAAAATTGAGGACAAATAAAAAATGCTGGACTAAGAATTTACTTAATCCAGCATTTTGTTTAATTCTATTTGAATCTATTTTTGTGGTATTGTATAGATATTTGTTCTGTTTTTATAGAGTGAATTGAGATACCAGTCAGGGAAGAGTACTCCGCTCGATTCAGCCCATTCCACAAATTTTGTGTATGCTTTATCTATAGATATCTTTTCAATAGAGTATTCAAAGTCATCAACTACAATGTTTAGGCCCCAAGGAAGACCAGATGCTGTTTTGTAGAATCTGTCGGATCCATTTGAAAAATCATGACCTGTTCCAAATAGAGAGGTGTTTGCTTTCGAAGTTGGTTTAAAATCTGGAAGGTGAACCTCTTTGCCTCTGGTCTGGTCGGCAACTATATAGAAGTTGAATTTTGTAATATCTTGTAAATCAGATCTAGATACGCCCGAATTCAATTTGATTTTTAACTCGATGGTTTTTGGGGTAACATATGAGTGCTTAGGATCGGTATTTGCTCCAACCCCACCTGTAGAAGGCATAATTGTGTTCGAACTTTGGAATATTACAATGTTGGCATAAGTTTGACCAGCCTCAGTTCCATTTCCTGATAATGTAAACAAAGTCTGACCTCCATTTAAATTGCTTCCAGTAACGGATTGAATTTTATTAGGTGCAATACCATCTAGTTGGAGACAGAATGCATTATTATAACCAGCGCCAGATGCCTTTACAACAAACTTAGCTGTAAGCTCGGTAATATTATTTGAAGAATTTAGCATTCCCTTAATGTCGTATAATGCTACTAGGTCATTAAAGTCATAATCTGCCTTAGATGGCCAGTTGTCTTCGAAAATTAAATATCCTTTTGGATAAGAGAATTCAACTGGAGCAACAACAGGAGTACAGCCTAAGAATGTAGCTGGTATACTTATGTTGTCAGCGGCCATTCTACCTGTTCCGCCGTCTCCTACAAATGATATCCTGATTTTAAACGGTTGGCCATTTCCAACAATTGTAGAAGGCATTGCAACCGAGATATCTCTTAATGTACCAACTGATAAATTATCGAACCAATATTCTGCAAACTTAACAGGAATACCTTCGCCTGTAAATATATTTAGTGGTTCATATGGTACATAATAGAAGATTACACCTCTGCTATTGCGTGCCCCATTTTCTGCAATCTTTGCCTTCATTGTTATATTCCCAGAATGAGGTGTAATCCATGGAGTTTTTATCCAAGTTGAAGTCGCAGAGAGACTTGATACGTTATTTGTTCTAATTCCATAGGTTCCTGCTAGAGCATATGTTCCTGTTGTAATACTAGTAGCTCCAAATGTCCAACACTGTGCTTGGTAGATAGTTCTGTCTCCAAGTTCGCTGTCCATCACTTTTAAAGCCTCTCCTGGGACATCAAGAGCGAATGAACTTAATGAGAATAGACTAATTACTATTGATATAAATATTTTTTTCATAATCATCTTCATTTTATTATTCTTCATCAGGAACTACGAAATTAAAAGAGCTACTGTTATTTACAATGTCAATAGTCTTCTCTATAGTGCCATATTTTACAATAAGTTTTGTAACTCCAACAGGAACCCTTAAAGAGATCGACGATGTCCTGTTGATTGGGTAGTAAACAGAATAGAGATTTGTACCAGACTCTGTGTTGATTGTAAGTAGTTCGTTAATAGTTAGCTGTGTGTTGTAGCCTGCGACATTTAATGTCACGTTTTTGTCGGTTTGCCACTTGAATGTCAAAGGAACCTTAGCAGTTTCCAAGGTTCCATCATCAACAACTGGTGTGCTTCCTCCATTCTCTTTCATACATGAGGTTGCAACAGCGATGATGAAAAAAATAATTAATGTCTTTTTCATAATGTATATTTTATTCTCTTATCTACTGATATTTAATCAAAATCTTTGTGCGAAAATATGAAAAAAATATCAACATTGGATAAAAACTGTTGGAATTATAAAAAAATAATTGTATAAAAAGGGCGATGAACTAAGCTGGGTAAGAATTATAAGAGAAAAGAAAAATTTGATAGTGTTCAAAAAAGTGTGTAAACTCCAAAATTTATAGATTTGTAAAGGCAA
>JASDTB010000018.1:0-29123 GCA_041441455.1 Bacteroidales bacterium | reverse complement strand
GCCGTACATAACTCTCCATCAATCAATAGCTTAACAGTCGCCATTGGAACAGATGACTTTCCACAGACAACTTGCAGGTATTTAAGTCTTATCCTTTGTGTTTTGATTGAACGAGTCACACCTGCAATTGCAAGCAAATCATCATCTCTAACATCTTTTTTACAATCAGCTAACTTTAAGAATTTATCATACGATTCGTCGAGTTCTTCTTGTGACATCTCAATTCCCAGTCTTGTAAAGTGGTGCTTTAAAGCAGCTCTTCCGCTTCTTGCAGTCAGTGAGATTACAGATTCATTGACACCAACCTCGGCTGGATCTATAATTTCATAACTCTCCCTATTTTTCAAGACTCCATCCTGATGAATTCCAGATGAGTGTGCAAATGCATTTCGGCCGACAATTGCTTTATTCGGCTGCACAGGCATTCTCATTAAAGTCGATACTAATCTAGAAGTTTTAGTAATCATCTTTGTGTCAATATCTGTAAAAACTGGAATGTCTTTTCTACATTTTACTGCCATAACCACCTCTTCAAGAGCTGTATTACCTGCTCTTTCTCCTATACCGTTCATTGTTACCTCAACTTGTCTTGCTCCATTCATAACACCGGCTAATGTATTTGCAGTTGCCATTCCTAAATCATTATGACAGTGTGTTGAGATTATGATTTTTTCTATTCCTGGGACATTCTCTCGTAAATACTTAATCTTTTCACCATACTCATAAGGTGTACAATACCCTGTTGTATCTGGAATATTAACGACTGTAGCCCCTGCTTTCACAACGGCTGCTATGACTTTTGCTAAATACTCATTCTCTGTTCTTCCGGCATCTTCTGCATAAAATTCAACGTCATCAGTATAACGCCTTGCATATTTTACACATGCTATTGCTCTTTGCAGAATCTCTTCGCGATTAGATTTAAACTTGTGCAATATATGGAAATCGGAAGTTCCGATTCCTGTATGTATTCGTTTATGTCGGGCAAAGTGCAGAGCTTCAGCTGCAACATCAATGTCTTTTTCCACAGCTCGAGTGAGAGCACAAATGGTAGCGTTTTCAACCACCTTTGAAATCTCTTTGATTGAATTAAAATCACCGGGACTCGAGATGGGAAAACCACATTCAATCACGTCTACTTTCAGAAAATCAAGGGCTTTTGCAAGCTCAATCTTTTCGACGGTGTTGAGTTGACAACCTGGAACCTGTTCGCCGTCCCTAAGGGTTGTGTCAAATACATAAAGTTTTTCCATTTTAAAAATTTTAATGATACAAAAAAAAAGAGACTACCCTCGGGTAGCCTCTCAGTTATATTTCATGCGTGCACACTATGTATTAACTACCCTTGTTCGATTGTATAACCGAGCAGTAGCAGGAAATAAATATGTAGCAATTGTGTGTTCATTATCGATGCGAATATATGAATAATTTTAACATCTTATAATAAATTGCAAAAAAAAATATTCTATAACCATTACTAGCTATAGAATATTCGCATCTTTCAATTTATAACTAAAACGTAATCAGACTTGCACCACATGAGTATCCTCCACCAAAAACTGTAAGAATTATTTTATCTCCAGCTACAAAAGAGGTGAAATTTTGAGCTAAAACAAGTGCAGAACTTACAGATCCTGTATTTCCAAGTTCACTAATGTTATTCAAAAATTTATCTGAATCAAATCCTAATTGCGATCTTACATTATCTACGATTCTTATGTTAGCTTGGTGGCAAATGATTTTTGAAACATCATCTAACGACACTGAATTTCTTTCGCACAACACATTGATTGATTGAACCATATATTTACATGCATTCATAAATACATCTCTACCATCGGGCATAACTATTCCCTCTGATTTTGGTTTCAAATAGACACCATCTGGCCCTTTTCCAATGTGTCCAAGCCCTTTTGTGTAGACATCAGTTATTTTTGCTTCATTTGTTGCTACTCTTTCTTTAGAGACAAAAATTGCTACAGCTGCGTCACCCCACAAATGTCCAGAGACAGGATCGCTTTCATTACTATACATAGTATTATGTTCTGAGCATACTACTAATGCTTTTCTAGATTTGCCAGCAGCCATATAACACTGAACAATCTCAAGTGCATTGACAAAAGAGGAGCATGCAGAAGAGACATATAGAGCAACAGCATCATCAATAGAATACTTTTTTTGTACAACATGTGCAAGAGTACCCACTGTGTCTAAGGGAGTGTAACCCGAATAGATTACAAGATCAACCTCTTTTATATCGTATGGTAATGTTTTTAAAGCATTTTCTACTGCCTCCAGCCCCATTGTATGAGCATTCTCTCCTACTCCAGCTTTAGATCTTGTCTGGATGCCGGTGCGCTGAAGAATCCATTCGTTAGTCAAACCATTTACGTCCTTGAAATAATTATTATGGACTCTTTCTTGCGGAATGTAGCAACCAATTGAGTTAATATACATAAAAAGAAGATTGAAAAATATGTGAAACGGCTTCACAAAAATAGTGCTAGGATTTAGTTTTCAAACAAAAAATTTTACTAAATAGCAGCAAATTGTAATTATAATATCATAATACACACATATAGTCACCATTTACAATCTTCTAGTGTAATTTTAATTTAGTAATGATGCAATATTAGAAGCGAACAATTTTACAGCAATTGCAAGTAGAATAATACCAAAAAACTTTCTTAAAACATAAACTCCTCCATCTCCAAATATCTTCTCTACTATGTCGACCTTTCTTAATACAACATAGACAATAACCATATTCAATAAAATGGCAATGATAATATTAACTACATCATATTCTGCACGAAGCGATAACAGTGTTGTTAAAGATCCTGCACCAGCAATCAGTGGAAATGTTATAGGAACAAGCGTTGCAGATTTTGTTGGACCATCATTTTTAAATACTTCAATTCCAAAGATCATCTCTATTGCCAACACAAAAATCACAATACTACCGGCTACCGCAAATGAAGAGATATCAACTCCAAAAAGAGAAAGAAGAGCCTCTCCAATAAATAGAAATGAGATTAAAATAATTATCGATAAAAAGGTAGCCTTCAAAGAATCAATTGTTTGATTGTTTTTTTTAATTCCAAGAATTATTGGAACCGAACCTGCAATATCAATTACAGCAAAAAGAACGACAAAAGCACTTGCGATTTCTCTGATATTAATTGCTGAAAAAATTTCTGTCATGATACTAATCATTAATTGTGTTACTACTTATAGTCTTTCTAAACTCTTTAGGAGTCATCCCTGTATGGTGTTTAAAAAACCTTGTAAAAAAAGATGGATTCGGGAAATTAAGATGTTCAGAAACTTCATTTACCGACATTTCTGAGTACATTAATTGAATTTTTGCACCAAAAATGACTGCCTCATCGATTATCTCTCCTACCGTCATACCACACAACTCCTTTGTAACGGCAGAAATGTGCTTAGGGGTCAATCCCAATTGATCTGCATAAAATTTCACACTTCTTTGTGTGCGGAAATTATGTATAATTAGATTCCTTAAATTCTTTAAAATAGCTTCGCCTTTAGAGAAGTTATGAGGCAATGTTACTTTACCTGTCTCATATACAGAGCTAACTTCATAAAAGAGAACAAGAATCATGTGTTTAATAATCTCTTTAAAATATGGAGTATTATCATTATTCAAAGATCTTGCTTTAATCTGATCACAACAATGTACAACTCTTTCTAACTGTTCATCAGTCAACTTAACCAATGGTTCATCAACAATCCTCGAATAAAATGGTATAATTGAATCAATATCAATATCTTTAATCAAGCACAATGAAAAAGCGGCCATATAACCTTCAAAATCATCGCTTCTATTTACAAATCTCACAATGGAACCTGGTGAGACAATTAAAATATTGCCTTTTTCCAGTTTAAAGGTAGTGAAATTCAATGAAACAATTGTGCTGCCAGCAAGACAAATACCAAAAGCTCCTCCCTCAAACTTACTCGATTGTTCAAAGTGATTTTCACCAGAATCTTTTGTAGAGGTAATATTAAAGAATGCAGACAGAGCCCCTCCCTCTTTACTGCTGTTTAAATCGGCCACTGTAACAAGTGGATAATTCTTATATCTCATATTCTCTTATAAATAAATGAAGGGACATATCTAAATAATAAAGCAACAAATCTCCATCTCTTTGTTACATACACTACATTTCTGTGACTCATCATAGCCTTGTACATCTGGTCTACAGATTTTTTAACAGGGGCAATCCAAAAAGCACCCTCTCCATGACCCATAGCCGTGTCAACAAAACCAGGACGAATGTCCGTAACATAAATTGGCTTTCTTGAATTTTTACTTTTCTGAATCAGCCCTTCCATATAAGACATTTGATAAGCTTTTGTCGCAGAATAAGATGGAGCAATTCTATTCCCTCTTGTCCCCGCAACAGAAGAGACTGCTGCAAAATACCCAAATCCCTGTCTCTCGAAGAAATTATAAGTCCATACAGCTATTGCAGTAAATCCACAAATATTAGTATCTACTGTCATTTTTTCAATTGAATAGTCTAACTCTGGATTTCTTTTACCAGTTCCAGAACTTAAAAACAGCAAATCTAATCCACCAAGCTTAGTGACTAGCTCTTCTAGTTTTTTATGAACCGACTCAATATCAGTATTATCCATTACACATGTTATATAACTATCAGGAGACTCCTCTTCTAGAGATTTTAACAAATCCTCTCTCCTTCCAGTAATCCCTACAATATAACCCTCTTCCACCAGTCTCTGCGCAAATCCACGCCCTATCCCAGAGGTGGCGCCAATAACTATTGCCTTTTTCATATTTAGTATAAATCTTCTATTTCAAGAATTCCACTGCGAGTCAAAATCACTCTATAGCGTTTAAAATACTCTTCATCTTCGTGCCTTAATCGAACGATAAAGTTAACATAATATACCTTATTTGCCATTAACTTGTCAACCTCATCATTTTTATCAATATAAAACAGAGATATCTCTGGATTATCCATCTTATACATGAAAGAGTTCATATTCAATCTCAAGATATCATTTACTCCCTCAATTTTATAACTACCATGAGCATCTGTTTTTGGTTTGTCAATCATGTATGACTTTCTAAACAGCATGATTTTCTCTCTTGTATATTTATTATCAGCTTCGAGCAGAGGAGACCTACTCCTGATTTTTAATACTTGATCGGGAATATTTGACTGTGAAATAAAATCGAAACCTTCGCGACTCCATCCGATTTGATTATGCCCAATTCCGAAAGTAGTTTTATTATCGAAATATTTTGAGCGATGCTTATGTGCAAAGTAGTAACGAAACAGCTCTTTAATTCGATCTTTTAGCATGTAACTCACAACTAATGCAACAAAGAATGGCATAGTAAAATTACCATATCGTTGTTGAAATGAAAAAGCAATAGCTGTTGCAAAAATCATTGAGATGCCAGCAGCAACACTAAAATATACCTGTTCTGCAATTATACCCTCTCTCTTCTTTTTTGCATTCAAAAAAAGATCACTCTCAATGTATTTTTTTAATATACCTCTTCTGAAAACAATGTCTCGATTCTTTAACTTATTCTCCTGCTCAGGGTTGGGAAATCCTACTCTCTCCCTGTATTCAAGTTCCTCTTTCAACTCAGACTTTAACCCAGCACCTACATTTCTAAATAAATAGTCAACTAGCAAATTAGACATAAACTCCTCCCCAAAAGAGAAATAGTTTCTCTCCTCCTGCCTCATTTTTTGTCGCACCACACTCTCCAAAAACCTATAATTTTTTAAAGCTGCTAAAGCGTCTGAAGCTGTTTTTCTGGGGTCTCCGTTTTTAGCTGACTCTCTGAGAGAGCTTTTGAAAATTGCAGAAAACATCTTCACATTATATTCAAATTTTTCTGCAGAATCAAGGTTTCCATACAATGAGTGCTCATTGATAGATCGTTTAAGTTGAAGAAGTGGAGCTGATGAGTTATCTGCCAACTCCTCTAACTTAAAAACTGGTGTAATAAGACGCACAGAAGAGCGTAAATCTCTATAAAAAATATCTCTCTTATACGTCTTTGAATTCAAGTCTAAACTATCTGGAACAAAAATCCACATAGATACGGAAAAAGAGTTCTCATCTACCTTATCGTTCACTCTTAGACCAATCTTAAATTCAAGAGAAAATTTATCGTGTATTTTTGCAACTATATCAACCATTAGCCTTCAATTTATACTCCCCAAATTTACCAAAAAGTATTATATTTGAATCTCAAAGATTCACAAAAACAAGATTTATGACATTCGACAATCTAATTTTCACTAGAGAAGATCATATCTGCACAATAAAGATTAATAATCCGACTACACTTAATGCCCTCAATTTCTCAACCTTAAAGGAGTTAGGAGAGGCAGCAGACATGATCAAGGCAGACAAAAGTATTTATGTATTAATTATTACTGGAGAGGGCAGATCTTTTGTCGCAGGTGCCGACATTACTGAAATGAAATCGCTTAATTCAGAAGAAGGGAAAAGGTTTGGGCTAATGGGGGCAGAGGTCTTCAGAAAAATCGAATCACTTCCGATTCCTGTAATAGCAGCGGTTAACGGATTTGCTTTGGGTGGAGGATGCGAACTTGCACTTGCGTGCGATATTCGTCTTGCTTCGGTAAATGCTAAATTTGGCCAACCCGAAGTCTCTTTAGGAATCACACCCGGCTTTTCTGGAACAGTAAGATTATCAAAGACTGTAGGTATCGGAAAAGCAAAGGAGATGATCTTCACTGGAGGAGTAATCAATGCCGAAGAGGCTTTGAAAATTGGTCTTGTTAACAGAGTTATAGAGCATGAAAAGTTAATTGAGGAGGCTATGAAACTTGCTGTTACAATTTGCGACAAGGCTCCTATTGCAGTAAAATATTCAAAAGAGGCCATCAATAAAGCGTCGGAATGTGATACAGATACAGCAGTAATGATTGAATCTTCATTGTTTGGGCTATGCTTTGCCACCGATGATCAAAAAGAGGGAATGGGAGCATTTTTAGAAAAAAGAAAACCTGAATTTAAAAACAGATAATATGAAAATATGTGTTATTGGAACTGGAACTATGGGAAGTGGAATAGTTCTAGCATTTGCCCAAGCTGGCTACAAAGTTGTTATGAAGGGAATTTCGGAGCAAGAATTAGCTACGGGATTTAAAAACATAGAAAAAAATCTATCGAAACTCGTAGAGAAAGGGAAACTTACAGAAGATGTTAAAAAAGAGTATATTTCAAACATCACTGGAACAATCGATTACGAACTCTTTAGCGATGCGACACTTGTTGTAGAGGCTGTCTTTGAAGAGATGACACTTAAACACAAAATCTTTGGAGAACTAGATAAAATCTGCAATCCAGATACAATTTTAGCATCAAATACATCCTCTCTCTCAATTACTGAAATCGCTTCGGCCACAAAAAGAGCAGACAAAGTGATTGGAATGCACTTTTTCAACCCTGCACCAATTATGAAATTGGTAGAAGTCATCAAAGGACAACTCACTTCTGATCAAACAAGCGAAGCTGTTATAAATCTGGCAAAAGCGATGGGAAAGACGCCTGTTTCGGTAAATGAGGCTCCGGGCTTTGTAGTAAACAGAATCCTTGTTCCGCTTGTTAATGAAGGAATAGGAATCTTGGCAGATGGAGTAGCTTCCAGAGACGAAATTGACGCTGCGATGAAACTTGGTGCAAACCACCCAATGGGACCTTTAGAATTAGGTGACTTAATTGGACTAGATGTTTGTTTAGCTATCATGGAGGTTCTTTATAATGAATTTGGAGATCCTAAGTACAGACCACATCCGCTACTAAAGAAAATGGTACGCGCTGGACTGTTAGGAAGGAAAACAGGTATTGGATTCTACGATTATAGAAAATAGAGATGTTTACAAAGACCAATTATAACGAGCTGATGCAGAAACGCATAAAAAAGATTATGCTAATCTGCAGCAGCTACGATGCATATACATTAGAAGAGGACGGAAGAATTGAAGTTCAGATAACAAAAGAGTACACCGATCTAAATTTAAGTAATCCTCCGTCATTCAAATGGGTGAGTTCATCGATAGAGGCACTTGAGCTAATCGAAAAAGACAGAGATTTCGATTTGATTATCAGTATGCTTAATGTCGGAGAGCTTGATGTATTTTCGTTTTCCAAACAATTAAAGAGTCAGTATGGAAACATTCCAGTCGTCCTGCTAACTAACTTCTCTAAAGGAATTCAAACAAGGCTGGAACAAGAAGACAAGTCTGGAATCGATTATATCTTCAGTTGGCATGGAAATGCTGATTTGATAATGGCTATTATCAAACTAATAGAAGACCAGATGAATGCAGACGAAGATATTATTGGAGCTGGAGTTCAAGCAATATTATTAGTAGAGGATTCAATCAAATACTACTCCACCTACCTGCCAGCTATTTATCGACTTGTGCTGCAACAAAGTGCCGAATTTTTAAAAGAGGCACTCAACGAGCAACAACAAAAATTAAGCAAAAGAGCACGTCCAAAAATATTATTAGCAACAAATTACGAAGAGGCTGTTCTTCTGTATCAACGATACAAAATGAATCTTCTAGGAGTAATTTCAGATGTGGGTTTTGTAATGAAAAAAAATGACCCTTCTGACACTGAAAAACTAGATGCTGGTATAGACCTTTGTAGACTAATAAAGAATGATGATCCACATATGCCGTTTCTACTCCAATCTTCGCAAGAGAGTATGAGAGAGAAGGCAAATGAATTAGGGGTAGGTTTTATTGTTAAGTACTCAAAAGCACTTTTAATGGAACTTAGCGACTACATCAGCGAGGAGTTTGCATTTGGAGACTTTGTATTCAGAGATTTACAGACAAAAGAGGTTATAGGAAGGGCTAAAGATCTAAAGGAACTACAGCATGTAATAATGGAGATTCCAGACGATGTCTTTCTCTACCATGGATCTAGAAACAGACTCTCTAAATGGATGTTTTCTAGAGGATTATTCTCTCTTGCCAACCTTCTAAGAAATGCTACCCAAGATCAATTTTCTGGTACCGATGAGATGAAACGCTTCATCACAAAAGCGATCAACGACTATAGAGAACTGCTTGGTCATGGTGTAATTGCAAAGTTCGATCCTGAGTCGTACAGTAAATACATCTGGTTCGCCAGAATTGGAGAGGGATCAATTGGAGGAAAAGCACGTGGACTAGCATTTATTAATAAGATTTTACAAAAATATGACCTCTTAAACAAATATCAAGGAGTCAACAGATTAATTCCAAGGACAGTTGTTGTAGCTACCGACTATTTCGACCAATTTATTAAAGATAATGGTCTTCAATATGTAATCAACTCCGATATCTCCGACGAAGAGCTATTATCTGAATTTGTAAGTTCAAGGCTTCCTCAAGCACTGGTTGCCGACCTTAGGGTCTATCTGCGTCATGCAACAGGACCATTAGCGGTAAGATCTAGCTCTAAACTAGAAGACTCTCACTACCAACCTTTTGCAGGAATATATTCAACCTATATGATTCCGCTTACAGAGAATGTTGATCAGATGTTGAGACTTTTAGGAAAAGCTATCAAGAGTGTTTATGCATCGATCTACTTCGCCTCCAGCAGAGCATATATACATGCTACTTCCAATTTGCTTAGTGAAGAGAAGATGGCAGTGGTAATACAAGATGTTTGTGGAACCGAAGATAATGGATTCTTCTTTCCTACGGTATCGGGAGTTGCCAGATCGATCAACTTTTATCCGATAGGATCTGAAAAGCCAGAGGAGGGAATTGTCAATATGGCATTTGGATTAGGAAAGATTGTCGTTGAGGGTGGAAAGACTCTCCGATTTTCACCTTATCATCCAAAAAATATTCTACAACTCTCTACTCCTGAACTAGCTTTAAGAGATACTCAAACCGAGATGTATGCCCTAAATCTTAAGCCAGAAGAGTTCAAAACTTCAATCGACGATGCAGTTAACCTACAAAAATTTGAGATAAACAAGATAAAACATTTCAGAAATATGAACCATGTAGCATCTACATGGGACAGGCAAAACCAAAGAATTGTTGACAATAATTTTGAAGATGGAAGAAAGATCATCACTTTCTCTCACATACTCAAATACGACTTAATGCCATTATCATCTATCCTTTGCGAGCTATTGACAATCAGCGAAAAGGAGATGCAGTGCCCTGTAGAACTAGAATTTGCAGTAAATTTAGACACAGGATACGGTAACGATAATGTTTTCAGCTTCCTACAAATAAGACCTATTACCGACAACCAAGATAATAAGAGTCTGGATTGGAATAGTATGAATCTTAAAAAAGCAGTAGTTTATGCTGAAAGTGCTTTAGGGGCTGGTAGCATTGATGGAGTAACAGATTTGATTTATGTGAAAGAGAGCGAATTTGACAGTGCTTTTACCAGAGAGATGGCAGAAGAGCTCAACTCCCTTAACATCAAAATGAAAGAAGACAAACGGCCATATGTTTTAATTGGTCCAGGAAGGTGGGGGTCAAGCGATCCATGGCTTGGAATTCCAATTAAATGGTCACAGATTTCTGAAGCAAAAGTTATTGTTGAATGTGGACTCAAGAATTTTAGAGTTGAGCCTAGTCAAGGAACCCACTTTTTCCAAAACCTGACTTCATTTGGCGTAGGATATCTGACGATCAATCCATTTATGGGCGATGGAATATTAGACCTAAAGAAAGCAGAGCCTTCTGAAGTGATCTACGACAGCAAATTTATAAGGCAAATAAGATTCCAAACTCCTCTACACATTTTTATTGATGGTAGAAAAAATAAGGGAATAATTTATTCTGGGAATAATTAGCTCTTATAATACTGTATAAAGGCCCTTTGATTGTAAGGACTTTACAACAGATTGGATAACTTTATTATCGGAGACTTTAACAAAAAAGTCTCCTTTTTCATTATTGGAAAAATGAAAAGGCTGGTCTCGATAAATCATCTTTGTCTCAACATCAACCGAAGCCGATAGGTGAATCTCTCTAACTCCAGCTGAACATACAATCTCCGACACATTTTCAGATCTTACTCCTCCTCCGGCTATGATACCGATCCTCCCCTGCCCCATCTTTACCAATTGAGCGATCTTATCTCTTCCATCATATGCACTAACCCTTCCCCCAGAAGTCAATACTCTATCGGCACCAATCTTTACTAAGACATCTAATGAATCTAACAAATTAGGAGTCAAATCAAAAGCTCGATGAAATGTAAAAGACATCCCCTTTTCATGTACATAATCAATTATGTCTTCACACAAATCAGAATCAATTAACCCATCCTTGTTTAGTGCTCCAAAAACAATTCCATCTATCCCAGACTCACAACAAAAATCGATATCTGAGAGAATGACCTTTAAGTCACTGGTTGAATATAAAAAATCACCTCCTCGCGGCCTAATAAGAACATGAATGTCAGAACTAAATACCTCTCTTGATCTTTTAATCAATCCAGCAGATGGTGTTAACCCTCCCATTTCTAAAGAGCTGCATAATTCAATTCTATCTACAGATTCCGTTTCAGCTGCAATACAACTATAAATGTTGTCACAGCAAATTTCTATTGTTTCAACCATTTTCTTAATTTTATCAAAAAATAAAAATCATGTCTTTAGCAAATAAACTTTCAATCATATTTTTATCGCTGATTACAATCTCTTGTTCAGCGGATCATTTCATCAAAGATAGACAAATTAGAGAAGAGGTTGAAAATGATTTTCATCAAAAAGTAAAACTTCTGAATCTCTCTAAAGAGGCTACAAATATTACAGAGGTAAAAGATCTTCAAGAGAGGGAGGCTTTGATGTTTCTATATGCATACATGCCTTTGTGCGACTTATATAATCATGATTTGCAGTTTTACTATGAAAATGTACAACATTCATTATCTACAAGATTTGATTTTAAATGGGGAAAGAGCGTTCCAGACGAAATATTCAGACATTTCATATTACCTGTACGTGTGAACAATGAGACGCTAGACTCTTCAAGAACAATCTTTTATCGTGAATTAAAAGATCGGGTAAAAGATTTGTCTATGCGTGACGCAGTGCTAGAGATCAACCACTGGTGTAGAGAGAAGGTTACCTACAATCCATCGGATGAAAGGACGTCGTCTCCACTTGCGTCAGTTAAGAATGCAACAGGTAGATGCGGAGAGGAGTCAACATTTACTGTTGCGGCATTAAGATCTGTCGGTATTCCTGCACGTCAAGTCTATACTCCGCGTTGGGCACATACAGATGACAATCATGCTTGGGTAGAGGTTTGGGTAGATGGCAAGTGGTATTATATAGGAGCTTGTGAGCCAGATATTGATTTAAACACTGCATGGTTTACGCCTATAGTATCGAGAGCAATGTTGATGCATACCAAAGTGTTTGGAAAATATAGTGGTCGCGAAGAGATAATTTCTAATAATCCTCTTTACACCGAGATTAATGTAACATCAACCTATGCACCAACAGGACGCCTGGAGATTTTTGTTGTAGATTCGAGCAAAAGAGCAGTTAGCAATGCAACTGTTTCATTTAGAATATATAATTACGCAGAATTTTATCCTGCAATCAATAGACAGTCGAACTCCGATGGTGTGGCTTTTGCCTCTCTAGGACTTGGAGATGTACTTGTCTCTGCTACATTTAATGGATCTTTTGGTATCAAAAAATGTAGTGTTAAAGAGGGGATTATTAAAGACACGATTGTTCTAAACAAAAAAATTGGTGATGAGTATTCGATAGATATCGATATTACTCCTCCAGTTTCAACGTATAAGCCAGATTCTACCACATCAAAAAAGAGCGCAGAATTTGATTTAAAAATAGCAAAAGATGACTCAATTCGAAATGCATATGTATCTACATTTTTCAATCAAAAAGATGTAGATATGATTGTAAACCAACTCAATATACCAGAAAATAAAAAGACAATTGAGCAATTTTTAAAACTATCTAAAGGAAATAATTATGAAATCAAAGAATTCTTCATGTCTTTGAATCCAACTAATTATTCATTTGGAATAGAGCTACTTAAACTCCTGTCAGAAAAGGATCTTAGAGATACTCCTGCAAAAATACTGACAGAACATTTAAACCTCTTTATGGATTTGAAAACTAATGAAAAGTACGATAAAGAGACATTAGTCAACTATGTTCTTAATCCAAGAATACAAACAGAACATCTCTCATCTTGGAGAGAAGAACTTTCGCAAATCAATGAAATAAAATCAATTGAGAATGATCCAAAACTGATTATTGACTATATTAAGACAATTCAAATACATGATTCACTAAGCATCTTGGGCTCTTATATTTACCCATCAAAAGTTGCAAAATTTAAAATCTCCGACAAAAAATCTCTTGACAATTTTGCAATTGCACTATTCCGTTATAAAGGCATACCTGCTAGATTTGAGAAACTCACAAAAAGAGCTCAATTTTTAGACAAAGGTAATTGGGTGGACATCTTTGATTTAGAAGAAGCAAAACAATCTAAAGAGTTTGGATATCTTAATATCAGGTCACATTCTGAAAATACAATTGAAGATCCAAAATTTGAGACCCACTTTACTATTTCGGAATTTGAAAATAATTATTGGCGCGTTTTGAACTTTAGAAACAAAGAGGGATATGAAGGGACAAACTCAATCAAATCAGTTTTTGGCAAGCCAGTGCTTGTAAAGAGTGGCTATTATCTCTCCACAAGTGGAACGAGATTGTCAGATGGGAAAGTATTAGCAAGAATTGACCTATTTAATGTACGACCAAATGAGATAACCAACAAAGAGTTAGTTCTTAGAAATTCAACTGACGAATTATCTGTTTGTGGTAATATAAACCCCGAAGGAGTAATAGATGGTAGAGGCTTTTTTACAATTATATTTATAGATTCTGAAAGTGAGCCAAATAAACATATTTTAAGAGATATCTCAGATAGTTATTCTCAATTGTCGAAATTCAATCTCCCACTAGTATTTGTCTTTACAAATAAGCATATAGCAGACAAGTTGTCAAATGATTATTTAAAAGAAATTCAAAATGATAAACTTGTAAAGATTAAAGTCGACAATAAAAATCAGCTTTTTGGTTCGATCAACATGTTTACAAAATCCAAATTACATTATCCTGTGGTAGTTGTAGCCGATACATTTGGAAGAATAGTATACCAACAAAGTGGCTACACAATAGGAACTGGAGAGACACTTCTGAAGGTTGTGAAAATTGTTGGCAAATAAATAAAATGTGGAACTATCTTTGCAGTATTAGAGGCAAATTTTAAACACCGTTTTATGAAAAAACAACTGGAGTCACTGGGATTTTTTGAGAATCCGAGACAGAATTCAAAAGAGTACATTCATCAGTACATTAAACTGCGACTTGAGGCATTAGGCCTTGTAGGAAGCGACAACCAAACAGATGATTCGGATGGATTTCTGCAACTCGCAAAATCGCTGATTATCAATTACAGAGAAAGAGAGAGACATTTTAAAAACTACCTCTGTCCAGCCGATCAAAGAATTCAAAACTTTATTAACAACTATTTTGCAACAACAGAAATTCACGACATAAACATTCCTTCTTTTACATTTACCCTTGATTTTTACGGTATCGCCAGAGAGCTTTCGATGCCCGAAGATAAACAAGAGTACAAGAGTGAATATTTGACTTCATATAGAGTAAAACAAGGAGTGCTTCATAATCCAAAAAGCGACCGTAGAACAACTCAAGGGGTGTTTCATATCGCCGAAGGAGGTCTCCCTATTCCAGACGACAAAAAGGCAGTTCCGATTAAGACAGCAGCTATGCTTCTAAAACATGCCGTCAAAATGGAAGGAGACATGTTCAATCTACCATTTACCAACGACTATGCCAACAAGGCAAAAGTATTTGTCTCATTATTATTAAGACCTCTTGTTGCTCCTGCCGTAGAAGGTATTACGCAAAAGAAGACAATGGAGATCCGCTTTTTTGCCCCTGGTTCGCTTGTTTCTAACCTAGATTTTGTTGAATCTATCTTTGGAAATGGAGGTTCTCCATACCATGTAACTAACGATGCTGGATTGGATGTAGACAATTGGAGTGGACACACTGGTTGTATAATTCTTGCTCCACAACTTTGTTTCTTAAAGAAAAAAGAATTAGGTCTGCCTCACATCTCCGAAGCAACTGACAGACAAAAACGTGATGGAATGTGTTGGGAGAAAGAGGATGAATTGTACAACAATGGACAAGCTTTCAAGCTGACAATGAGGACAGACGAAGGGGTAATTGTTACAGTTATTGCAGACAACTACTTTGGATACTCGAAAAAAGAGGTTAAAACCTTTATATCATATGCCGCTAACCTTATGGGTAATGCAGAGGAGGAGCACGCAGGTGGTGCATTGATCTTCCCTTCATACAATCAAGGAGACGCACAAATCACACGTGAATACAACTTTACAACTACTTTAGAAAAAGTTGCTTCTATCTTCCCAGACATCATCGAAATGAAGCCCGAAGGTTATGGAATCGATAGAAACTACCAAGATATTTTCTATGTTCCAGAACTCTCTCAATTCGACATCAAGACACAAAAAGTGAGCTGGACAAAGAAAAAGACAGAGTATTCAATCAAACTTCTTCCTGGCAAAATCTATATTCTTCCAAATGGAAACAAATATAGAATGGAGAAGGCACAGGGTACATACAACTATCGACTAGTTGAGACAACTGCCGAGGGCGTACTTATCCATAAGCCTTGTACAGTTTCAGGAGGCGGTAAGTCTGAAATATCAAAATCAATTTCTGATTCAATTATTACAGGATCCTTCTTTATCAAAGACTTCGATTCTGACTTTAAAAAAGTAGAGGAGATAATTAACTTCAACTACTTTACAAGATTTAAGATTCCTACTAAAGACAAGAAAGATTCTAGAGCATTTTTAAGTAGCAAACGTTCAATGGGCTCATCAATCAAACTTTTGACACCTTCACCAGAATTCACCGATGAATACAATGCTTGGTTAGAGTCAATTCCTCAATACATCAAAGGTATAGCATTTATTATCAAACGCTTCTATAGAGAAGAGTGGGGAAATGACTGGAAGAAATATTTCTCTGTTGATATCTTAAATGGTCAACCTGGTAATGAATTAAAGTATCAAAATAGGAAACTGATAGCTCGTTATCTGAGAGTTGGATACGATGACAAAGGAGCTTGGAGAACATTCAAACTACGTCAGGATTTTGTCCATGCAGATAAGATTCAGATGGAAGACGATATCACTGCCTCTACTGTTGTTCCTACAGATTCACTTTCTAACTTGAATCCAATTGTTACAAATAAGAGTGTTAAAATTATCGAGAACTGCGAATATAGATTCTTCCAACGTCCCGATGAAGCAATCCATAGAGGTTTTGACAAAAAAGCAGAGTCCGATCTATCATCTCCAAACACCTTCATATCTAATTTTGAACCTCTTACAACGGAGAATGCAAAAGAGATGGTTGAAGATGTTATCAACTTCGAACTTTTCACTCAGCCAATGAGGGATATGATTCAAGATGTTGCAGATAATAAGAGTGCTAAGTATTTTGTATCATCGTCAAATCCTAGAATTGTAGATGGAAAACCAAGCAAGAATGTCAGATATCTTCAAACTAGGGATGACTTAATTGACCCTAGAACCAAGTATATTGCTAATGTAGGAATGAGGATTGCGAGAATGTTGCCAAGTGATAAACCTCTTTATGTTCCTGTAAATGCAGTTCTTCCTGGTCGTAGAAACAATCCTGCCGAAAAAGGAATTAGACCTCTCGCAGTATATAATCCTGTTCATTATCAAGAACTTCCTGAGCTATTTATGGATTTTGTCTGTTCACTAACAGGAAAATCTCCATCTACTACAGGAGCTGGTTCAGAAGGTGCATTAACAAAGGCCCCTTTCAATGCGCTAGCACCGATTATCGATCTAAACAATGCTTTAGTTTCATTCATTCTAACAGGATATGATGGGTTTACAACTCCTGCAGGCTATATAGGACATAAATACAGAATAGATCACGATTTAAGTTTATTAATACCAGAGCTTTGGGCTAGATTACAACCATTTGAAAAGAGTCCTTCCGACATGATTTCAAGGGGAGATCTCGAAAAGATTAAAGATTTTGAACACAACGGTCAATTAATACCTGCATCTATCCTTGGTTATAGGATTACAGAAAAATTTGTAAATGGTTATTTTGGAAGAGTCTTTGAAAATCCAAATGTGATTTTCCCAGAAGATATGCTAAAACCTGAACTCCAATCATTAGATCAATTTGCAGATGGTATTTTAAACATTGTTGAGGCTCAGAAAAAGGTTGCAGAGGCATATTTCAGAGATGGAAGTATAAATTCGGCATGTCCTCCTCTCAAAGCATTGCTTCACATTATGGCATACGGCCAATTTGAAGGAAAATCACTAGATTCAAAAGAGATTAGAGATCTATTCACTTATGATTCACTTTTTAATTCGGAGTGGTATAAAGCGAGATTGATGACTAAACAGCAATACGATATCTCGCTACTTTCTAGCCAATTGAAGTATATCGAGAAAATCTTAAGAGAGGATCACGATTTGAGTAAAGAGATGCATGATGAACTAATCTCTAAAATGGCAAAGCTGAAAGAGAGATACGATTATGTTTGCTCATACGACTATGTTAAGCATCTTCAAGGTACAATAGGTCGAGATATTATCAAACGATAATTTAAACATTTATAAACAAGAAAAAGAGGACCTGAATATTTTGGGCCCTCTTTTCTTTTTATTTGTCTGTAAGTTCCAGAATAGCGTTAGCGTTAAAAGAATTTTGTTGGTGGTAATATAGCCTAATTTAGTTCAATAATAAATGTAGAGCCTTTATTCACTTCTGATTGAGCATAAATCCTACCATTATGTCTGTTTATAAACTCTTTACATAAAACAAGGCCTAAGCCGGTACTTAACTCCCCTTCTGTTCCTGCTCGTCCATGAGTTGGATTGATTTTAAAAAGACCATCTAAGATCTCATTGCTCATTCCAATACCATTATCAGATACTACGATTGTCGTAACTCCATTCTGTTTAGTAGCTTTCACTAAGATGGACTCTCCTCTTGGTGAGTATTTAATTGCATTAGATACAAGATTTCTAAAGACAGACTGAATCATATTGTTATCGGCACAAACTTCAATCTCTTGAGGAATCTCAATGTTTATCCCAATCTCTTTGCTCAAAGCATACTCTTTAAGAACGGATATACTGCTATTGACAATATTTTTCAAATTCAATTGCTCAGGGACAAAAACCATTGCCCCTTGTTGCATTTGCGACCAGTTTAGTAGATTAACCAATAAACGATAAAGATTAGATGATGTCTGCTCTAAGTTTTTCGCTAAGCTCTGAATATCAGCTAATTTTAAATTACTAAAATTTTGAGCAATAATCTTGGTGCCAGTCATTAACGATGCCAATGGTGATTTCAAGTCATGAGCGATGATTGAATAGAACATATCTTTCTCCTCTAGCGACTTTTTTAACTTCTGATTGACCTCATTAATCTCCATCTCTGCCTTCACTCTGTCAGTCACATCATGCACTATAGAATAGAGTAATTCAGTGTTATCTACATTGATAGGACCAGAAAAAACCTCTACATTCCTTACCTCTCCATTCGACAATCGATGTTTGAATGTAAATTTATTTTGCTCACCATTAGATGCTCTCGACATTTGAATCTTAATCTCCTCAGGAGATAAAGTATTAATCTGCCTTATATTCATCTCTCTCATCTCCTCTCTGCTCCATCCATAATATCTGGAAGCAGATGAGTTAACATCCCAAATTTTCCCACTATCTCTGACAATCAACAACATTACTGAATTATTATCTTCAAAAAGCGATTTATACCTCTCTTCGCTTTTTTGTAGTAGTAATTCACGATTCTTCCGCTCTGTAGTGTCATGAGTCATTCCCTCGGAATAGATAATCCTTCCACTAGAATCTTTAATATGTTCGCATTTCTGGAGAAGGTATATGAAATGGCCATGTTTATCTAAAATTCTGTGTTCTACTTCGTAATAGTCTTGCTTGAGTTTAATTGATGAACGAAACCTTTCGTCCACCAACTCCCTATCTTCAAAATAGACACTCTTTAAAAATTGTTCATAAGTTGGTTCAAATTCAAATGGAGTATAACCAAGCATCAAAAATACATCTTTTGACCAATATATTTTTTTCCTTCTTAAATCAAAGTTCCAATGTCCTATTCCTGCAACTCGATGAGCTATCTCCAAATGCTCTTCTTGTTTCTTAACTAAGTATTTAGCATAGCTTAACTCAGTAATTTGTTTGCATAATTTTTGATAAAAGCTAACAACTTTAGTTACTGTCTCTCTTTTCCAAATAGGAATACGTTTTAAAGCATTGAGATACTCATCTTCTGGAAAAGAGTATTTTTTTGCCTGTTGCTTATAAAATTCCCAATCAATAACTTCATCTTCAAAGAAGAACTGACCTAAGAATAGATTTCCTATATGCCAATCACCTACAATAATTGGAATTGAAAAATCCATTCTTTGAAACTCAACATATTCCCTTTGCCAACCTGTTGATACGAGAACCTTACCTTCGGTGTCAATAAAAGCAAC
Organism: Bacteroidales bacterium; assembly: GCA_041441455.1. Classification (GTDB taxonomy): domain Bacteria; phylum Bacteroidota; class Bacteroidia; order Bacteroidales; family UBA932; genus JAFIHK01. The sequence continues at coordinate 9,405 of JASDTB010000018.1, read as the reverse complement.
TCCAAAACCAGTTAAATCATAAAAATCATCCATCAATTCTTGAATGGATTTTATGTCTAGAATATCCTCCATTGTAACCTTTGGAAAAGGATTTTCATGGTAATCCAAATGATTATCTGTCATTGAACATTGTATTTTAACACAAGATAACTAATTATTTTTTAATATTCTATAAAAATTGGCAATACCCTCGTAATAAAAGAGACACTCTCCTCCTAAACCTAAGCTATCATTAAGTTTTAGAATATTAACAAACATTAGATCATTCGGTATGATCTCATTCTCAACCTTTACTAAAACACCAGGAATAAATAGAGCATCACTATTTGTATTTTTAAAGACTTCAATTTGTCTTATCAGCTCCTCTTTATAGGCATCATATGACCGTCTATACACCTGAGGGATAACCATATCAATCCTACATCGCCTTAACCATTCTGGCCAATCTTGAAGGTATTCATATTTACACCATGGATAAATACTTGGAGAGATACTTACTATAAGTTTGGGTTTTTTCTCCTTAATTCGCTTAGTAAGTCTTTCTAAAAAATCTGATAGAATATCACAACGCCATTGAATCCATCTCTCATCTTTATAATCTTCTGGGGGAGCAACTCCATGCTCCTTTTTATATAAACCAATTGTATAATCATCATATCCTCCAGATGATGGTAATGCAGGTAATCTATCATCTCCTTGAACTCCATCAACATCATAATTGTCAATCACTTCAAAAATCAATTCAGTTACAAATTTTTGCACTTCGGGATTAAATGCGTTCATCCATTGAAACTTATTCTTAGTCAACAACTTTCCATTTACATCCAAACTCCTCCAGTGAGGTCTGTTTCTCAAAATAGCACCTCCCGTAGAGTCGTCATACGAAGAAGAAAAACCAAATTCGAACCAAGCATGTACCTTTATTCCAACATTATGAGCCTCCTTAATCAACACAGATAGTGGGTCTCTCCCTTTGAAACGATTCATAATTTCAACTCCGGTAATCGATTGAACAACGTTACTAGGATAGATTGTCTGCCCTCTATTCCAAACAGCTACAAAAATATGATTGATCTTTGTCTCTTTGCATTGACGAACTGCAGTACGAATATTCTCGTCACTATCAAGAACATTGCTACAGACATCTGTCAACCAAACACCTCTAAATCTCTGATCTTGAGCATAACAATTACTTAAAACTAAAATCTGAACCACAAAATAGAGTGAAACTGCTATTAACCATTTTTTTCCCATTTTAAATCAGATGTTTAAGGTTAGGCATAGAAATACATTTACTCAAAATTAATTATTTTTTTAATTTTGCCCGACTAATAATTTCATATGAGCGATCAGATACATCATGAATGCGGTATTGCCCTAATCAGGCTTTTAAAACCCCTCGACTACTACAAAAATAAGTATGGATCATTACTGTATGGGCTTAACAAGCTCTATGTCCTTATGGAAAAACAGAGGAACAGGGGGCAAGATGGAGCCGGTGTTGTTGGAGTTAAATTAGATATGCCTCCTGGATATAAATATATCGACAGGGTTAGATCTTGTGATGCAAATCCAATTCAAGATGTTTTTGAAAGAATAAAGGGACAGATCAAAGAGAGTTTAGAAGATAATTATACAGGTGATGAAGCTAAAAACTCAGTCCCATTTGCATCTGAAATCTATTTAGGCCATCTGAGGTATGCTACTTTTGGGAAAAATAATATCGACTATGTTCACCCATTGAAGAGAGCAAGTAACTGGAGATGCAAAAATTTAGCAATAGCTGCAAACTTCAACCTCACAAATGTTGAGGAGCTATTTAATGATTTGATTGAACTTGGACAACACCCTCGAAATTATTCAGATACAGTTACACTTTTAGAGCAAGTAGGGTTTCATCTAGAAGACGAAATTCAGGACAAATATAAATTATACAGAGACTTAGGTCATTCTAAAAAGGATATAACACCTTTAGTTGAAGAGAATTTAGACCTTGGTAAAATTTTATCAAGAAGCTGTGAGCAGTGGGACGGCGGTTATGTGGTTGCTGGTGTTATCGGAAATGGAGACTCATTTGTGATGCGCGACCCATGGGGAATCAGACCTGCATACTACTATAAAGATGATGAAATTATTATCGTAGCATCTGAAGGATCTGTAATTCAGACAGCTCTAAATTTAGATAGCGATGAGATTCAAGAGATTGAAGCTGGTTGTGCTTTGATTATTAAAAAGGATGGCAGCTTAACGCAAACTAGAGTTCGTGAGTCTCAATTGAAAAGAAGTTGCTCATTTGAAAGAATCTACTTCTCTCGTGGAAACGAGAAATCTATCTATAGAGAGAGAAAAAGACTTGGAGAACTACTTACTCCGCAAATATTAAAAGCAATTGATTACGATTTAGATAATAGTGTATTTTCTTTCATTCCCAATACTGCCGAGACCTCATTCTATGGTATGGTTACTGGTGTGAGAAGGTACATGACAGAACAAAATATCGCCAAAATATCTTCCCTTAAAGATGTGCCTAGTGAAGCTGACTTGAAAGATATCTTTTCAAAAGAGCCTAGGGTAGAAAAGATTGTGATTAAAGATGCCAAACTAAGAACATTCATTACCTCCGACAACGACAGAGATGAAATGGTTGGACACGTTTATGATGTTACTTATGGTGCTGTCAAAAAAGATGATAACCTTATTGTGATTGACGATTCAATTGTGAGAGGAACGACTCTTAAAAGGAGTATCTTGACAAAATTAGATAGTCTCAACCCAAAAAGAATCGTAATTGTTTCGTCCTCACCTCAAATTAGATATCCCGATTGTTATGGGATTGATATGACAAGAATGGGTGAATTCATAGCCTTTAATGCTGCCATTTCGCTTTTGAGAGAGAGAGGGATGGATTGTGTTATTGATGATGTGTATCAAAAGTGCAAAAGTCAACAACATCTTCCAAAAGAGATGCATGTAAACTATGTAAAGGAGATTTATAGCCAACTGACCGATGACGAAATATCGGACAAAATAGCGGTTATGGTAAAAGATAAGTCTGTTAGAGCAGATGTAAAGTTAGTATTTCAGACAGTCGAAAACCTACACAAAGCTTGTCCGGAAAACTTGGGTGACTGGTATTTTACCGGCGATTATCCTACTCCTGGAGGGAATAAGGTTGTAAACACGGCCTTTATAAATTGGATGGAGGGAAGAAATCAGAGATCGTATTAGTTCTCAGGAAATGATTCTAAATCTATTTCACCTTCCAAAATCTTAAATACGCTCCCTTTAATACTCCAATTTTGTTGAGTAACCTCGCAGATTCCACCTGGCGTGTGAATAGTAATTGTTTCTGACAATCTCTCTTTAAATGCATAACATGCAGACATTATTCCTGTTCCCGAAGAGACTGTATATCCAGAGCCTCTTTCGAAACTCTCAACATATAGATGAGATTGATCAATTACTTTAACAGCCTGAATATTAATACCTGAACTAAACAAATTGGAGAGAATGACCTCCTGATTTATCTTTTCTACTAGCTCTTTTGATGGAGACCTGTGTTCAAAAACTAAGTTATTGTTACCAGTCGTGATAAATGTTGCCAATCTTTTGCCAATTTCAATTTCACCGAGGTTACAAGGCTCATCGCACTGTAATCTAACGTCAATTTGATCTCTATCATCCAGCCTAATATGAAGCTCCACAGCCCCAATATAGACTGTAAAATTTTTGAGCTTCAAGATCTCCTTATCTATAAGATAACGTGCAAAAATCATAGCACCAAAAAAGGCGCTATTAGCCTCAGTTCCATCGCTATTAAATGCTCTAAATGTGTATCTTCCATTAGAGACGAAAGGACCATAGACTATTCCATCGGCTCCAATTCCCAAGTCTTTATCACACAGCCTTTTGATAGCACCTTCTGACAATCTTATTTGGTTATCGGCAGGATCAATTACAATATATGTATTTCCACAGACGTGATATTTGCAGAACCTATTGTCTTTAATGTAATTTGCATAAGTCTCCAGTCTGTCACAAACAACAAAAACTGCTTTAGTACCCTGTTTGCACTCATTATCAATTTTTCTTAGATACTCTACTGCTCCACAAAATGATGCTCCCGAAGATGGCCCAGCTAAAACCCCTAACTCTCTGCTGAGTTTTTTCATATAGTGCTTTGCAGCTACTCCTGAGACCTCTAAAATCTGGTCGTAATTTGAGTTTTTATAGATACCAACCTCTTTCATCTCAGTTGCGCTTCTAATTCCTGGAATATAACTATCCTTTGCAGTTACTATTCCAATAGTCTTCAGTTGCTGATTCTTCTCTTTTAAATACATACTCATTCCTCTACTAGATCCCGAAGTTCCTAAAACTCCAAAGAAATAGTCAATCTCCCCTATATCTTGATGAATCTCTTTTCCTGTAATATAATGAGCATCTATATTCCTGCTATTTGTATATTGAGTTGTATGATAGTACTTATTTGGCTCCTCATTTATCTCTTGTAATATTTTTTCAACTGTATCTACGTCTTTAGTTACCTCCTCTATTTGTGCCCCTAAAAACTTTAAAATATTTCTCGATTCAGAGACCTTAATTCTATTTGTGACTGTCTTAAAAGGAATTTTATGAATATTACAGAGACACACTAATGCCTTTGCTGTATTACCACTAGATGTCTCAATCACAGTGCGCCGCTCATGTTGAATTTGTTCTACGTCATATTTTAACATATGATAAGCCGTTCTGTCTTTTACAGAGCCAAATGGATTCAAATTTTCAAGCTTTGCATAAAGCTCAATATTCTTAAGTCCGCTGATTTCGGAAGAAATCCTTAAAATTGGTGTATTACCGATAAGTTCGGAAATGTTATTGATTAACATTCTCAGTTGTATAAATATCTTTTGATTTTTTGGGTGGCTGTCTTTTCGAAAGGAACTTGCTGTTCTATTATTTCAATTATTTTTGAAGCCTTGTTTACTCTGTCATTCACATAATCTTTCAACTCTTTTTTCACCTTTTCTACTTTCTCTGTAAGCGACTCTTCTGCATTTTCGTAGAGTTGATGTAGTGCTTCTATTTGCTCATAATTAAAGTGAACTTTTGCTATTAGCTTACCTTTAATCTGAGCAACTAGGGATTCTAAAACAAGATCATGCTCATTGATGATAGCCTCAATCTCTTCTGGATATATATTCTCCCCATTTGGACCTACGATCATATTATCTAACCTTCCTTTAATGAAAAGGTTTCCAACTTTATCGATCATCCCTAAGTCTTTCGTTCTAAACCAACCATCATTTGTAAAACAAGTTGCTGTAGTATCTAAATCCTTGTAATATCCCATCATCACATTATCTCCTTTTACGACAATCTCTCCGATATTTTTATTATTTGGATTGAGAATCTTCATCTCCACTCTTTTTAGTTTCGGACCAGTCGATTGCCATTTGACACCTCCTGGCACTGCTCCAGCTAAAAGAGGAGAGGTCTCAGTTAATCCGTATCCAATCGCATAAGGAAATCCACTGTCTGCTAAAAATCTTTCAACCACACCATCTAATTTTGAGCCTCCAATACCGAAAAATCGTAATCTCCCTCCAAACATCTGCACAAGTTTTTTTCCTGCCATTTTATGAAAAATTCTCCTTACATGGGGTAATGTATAGAGGATCTGCATAAACAGATTCTTTGTAAAGATTGGTCGAACCTTATTTTTATAAATTTTTTCGACTATCAGAGGTACGCTCAAAATGATTGTTGGACGAACCTCTTTTAAAGCAGGTAACAGCAATGAAGGTGTTGGTGCACCATCGAGGTAAACAACAGATGATCCTTGCGTAAAAGGTAAAATCATGCCTAGGCTACACTCATAAGCATGAGAAAGAGGCAGAATTGAGAGAAAGATATCTTCGGAGTTAACTGGGAACAACTCCTGATTCATAACTGAGGCTGCAACCAAATTTTTGTGAGATAACATTACACCTTTCGATGCCCCCGAGGTACCCGAAGTGTAGATGATTGAAGCCAAGTCTAATGGATCGGGACTTTTTGGAATTACCAATTTCGCTTCATGAATATCTTTTTGTATTTCAAGGGTATCCATTATAATAAGCATTGAGAGTCTGCCTTTTATGTGGTCAGGTATTTTGTACAGAAGCTTTTTTGCAACAATCAACACTTTTGCTTCGCAATGCTCGAGAATATTAACTATCTCAAAAGCAGTAAAGTCGGGAAGAAGAGGGACTGCTACTCTCGAAGAGATTGTTGTTGCGAAGTAAGATACTGCCCAATTTGGCATGTTTCCTCCCAAAATTGCGATCTTCTCCCCTTCTGGTATACCTCTGGAGTTTAATACTTCCACTAAAGAGTCGACTTTGACTCCAAATTCTTTATATGTAAGACTTTCTTTTTTCAAAAGAGAGAACGCCGGTCTGTCGGAAAAGTCTAAGAGGCTCTTGGAATACAGATCAGCTAATGTAAGTTCTGAAAATTCACTATTCATCTGCGTCACTAATAAAGTTCAAAGATACTATATTTATTAAAAAATTAATTCCTTGGCGATGGCTTGATTTTTGTTAAATTTGCAAACAAGTAACAATTTTCAATATGTTTTTCAAACAAACACTTCAGAATAAAGCCCTTAAACAAATTGACACTAAACGAGATGTCAGGTTTTTGTCATTTTCTGAAGTCCGAAAGGCTGGATTCATCTTTTCGGTCAATGAACCCGAAATAGACAAAACCATTTCTTTATTAATCAACTTCTTTAAAGAGAACAATATCGCCAACAAGGGAATTGGAATCAAACTAAAGAAGTTAAATACGCCTTTCGTAGAACCAGCCGGAAGTATTAAAATTATCTCTAAAGGGAATGTTAATTACTATGGACTCCCTGATAAGTCTGTTACCGACCAGTTTATTAATGAGGATTTTGACCTTCTTATAGATTTCAATTTAGATCCTTCTTTCACATCTAAATATATCTTATTAAACTCTAAACCTAAGTTTTTAATAGGAAGAACGAACCAATCCGATCTTCCTTACGATATGGTTATTGAGAATGCAGAGCAATCTAATTCTATGGAATTCATCAATCAGGTTATTCACTATATCAGTTCAATCAGACCGGCATAATGGCAGATTTTCTTTACGGGTACAATGAAGAGGAGGACTTTGGGGATCTTGTTTCACGATGTGAATCTGCTTTAAATAGAGGGTCATTGAGTGAGTTAAAACTCAATGAAGAGGAGTTCGACTTTGTAATAAATCATTATATGAATGAAGACAATGGGACAGTTGTCTATCTTTTAGCAGAAATGGCTTATTATCAACACCCTTACTCTTCGGAGATGATTCTTAGGTATGTCGATATTCTAATCGTTAATTCGGAACCTGAAAAAGCAATCAAAATAATTGAACAACAACTTTCAAGAGATCCAGGTAACATCGATTTGCTATTTTTATACGGAAGAGCATCTCTGAAAAGTGGTAATCACGAAGTAGCAAAAGAGTATATAAATAAAGCTGTCTCTCTCGATAGCGAAGAGCCTGCAGAGATGTTACTAACTGCTGCTCAAGACTATATTGATGATGGCAAGTTTGATCATGCTGTTGACTATCTAAATGAAGCTAGAAAATATCAACCCCAAAACAATGATATTTTAAATGATCTTGGCTTCTGCATGGAGAGGCTGGATAAATTTGATGAAAGCATCAATTATTACGAGCAATTTATTGAAAAGGACCCATTCAACGACAATGTTTGGTTTAATCTAGGAACCATCTATGCACGTGTGAAAAATATTGATAAAGCAGTAGAAGCGTTTGATTATGCTGCTGCATTAAATCCCGAAAATGCATCAGTTCTTTACAACAAAGCTATTCTTTATTCAAATGCCGAAAATCATGAAAAAGCGGCAGCAACATTCAAAGAGTTTCTGAAATTTGAACCTGATAATCCTTATGCACTAATTGCAATGTGCGACGCATACCTTGCTATGGGCAACTTAGATGAAGCTGCAGAGACATTTTTGTGGATATTAGAATTAGATGAACGAAATATCGATGCTCTTACAGGTCTTGCATACATATATCTTGTTAAAAAAGATTTTTATAGTTCTCTTGCCTACTTAAGAAGAATCATGAAAGACGAGCACGTTGATTGTGATTATATTAGCTATCAAATCTTTCTTGCTTTTCAAGAATCAAAGTTGCCAGAATTTTTAGTTTACTATATAGTTTGTCTATATCGTTTAGAAGATATTGATAATGCAATCATCAATTTAGAATTATTAACTTTCTATGATGAACTTTGGATTGCAAAACTACACGAATTAGAGCCTAAATTATTGACAGATAAAAGAATAATCAAATATTTAAATAAAAAATAACTTTACTGAATTATGAAAAAATATCTTCTGCTTACTCTTAGAGGGATTGCTATGGGTGCTGCTGATGTTATTCCTGGAGTTTCTGGAGGAACAATCGCGTTTATTACTGGAATTTACGAAGAGCTGTTAAGATCTATTAAATCAATCGATTTTAAGGCAATATCACTAATTTTCAAAGGTAAATTCGCCGATTTCTGGAAACAAATAAATGGGAACTTTCTAATCTCAGTCTTCACAGGCATATTAATCAGTGTTTTCTCATTGGCTAAATTAATGCAATATTTATTAACCTCTCATCCAATCCCAACATGGTCATTCTTCATGGGTTTAGTAGGAGCTTCGGCAATCTATGTCTTAAGAGAGATTACTAAGTGGAAAATTAGTCATGTAATAGCAATTATAGCAGGAGTAATTATCGCAGCATATATATGTCTAGTATCTCCAAGTGAAACTACTGAAGCATATTGGTTTATCTTTCTATCTGGAGCAATTGGAATTTGCGCAATGATTCTCCCAGGTATTTCTGGCAGTTTTATTCTTTTACTTTTGGGTAAATACAAATTTATAATCGAAGCTGTAAGCACGTTAAATCTACCTGTTCTTATCGTATTTGCAATGGGAGCATTTGTAGGTATTATTTCGTTCTCACACTTCCTTACATGGCTCCTTAAAAAGTTCTACGAAACTACAATTTGCGTCCTAGCAGGCTTTATGATAGGCTCACTTGTTAAAGTTTGGCCATGGAAGAAGGTTTTAGACGCTACAGCAGGCATTGATCGCCCAATTCTTCCAGGACAATTCGAAACCATCACCGGCAATGATTCTCAACTACTTGCAGCAATTATCTTCCTCATAATAGGAGCTTCGATAGTTTTTGTTGTTGAATTTATCGCAAAATCTATGCAGAAATAAAAAAATAATTATATCTTTGCACTCCCCAAACGGGACAAGGGGTTCGGTAGCTCAGTTGGATAGAGCAACAGCCTTCTAAGCTGTGGGTCTTGGG
>JASDTB010000017.1:9787-29142 GCA_041441455.1 Bacteroidales bacterium | reverse complement strand
GGTATAATATACCAGCTTATTTTAGCTATTAACTACGCATTTATCGGATGAACCTAAATTAAACGGTAGGATTGAATTATTCAATGAAAGTGGCAATCTGGTAGCTACTGGGACTTATTTATACGGCATAAAAGATGGAGTTTGGGAAATTATCAATGAAGATGGAACAAGGTCTATCGTGCACTACGAAGATGGAGAAATTAAGGATTAAACGATAGTATGCCTATAAAGAGACTATCAAATGAATCAAATAAGATGACTAAAAAGAGTGAAATGAACCAAAAAAGAAAGACAGCAACTTTTGGAGCCCATATCTAACTAAGAATTCCTCTCTTATATTTATACAAATTGAGTACAGCCCCAAAATAGTGTTAAGAATCCTATCTCTATAAATTACAATACAATATTCAATGATAATAAAAAGAGTATTGTGAACTAGATTTATAAGACAAAAGTCATGCGTATTAAAAATTGTTTTATTAAAAATAGTTGTGAATAAGGATTGTGCATAATAATTGTTTATAAGAACTGCGTATATGAATTATGAATGAGCATTGTACATAAGAACTGTGTATAAGATTTATGAATAAGAATTATAAGATTATTGGGATTGTGCATTGAAAAAGAACTAAGAATTTATTTAAAGGGGTAATATAAAACAGAAAAGACTATAATATTTTAGTGCTTGATATAGAGGTTGTTATACAATTTCCTGCAGATCCCCCCGATCTGCCAGAATAAAGTATAACTATTTAATAATGTGTATTATATCACTTTTTAATCTCTTATATTGGTATCTTTAAAATAGCTAATATCTTATAATACAGATACATAGAAATTATTCTGGCAGATCGGGGGGATCTGCAGGAAATCGCAAAACGCGTTGTCAATGAAATATATAGCCTCTATTTGAAAACTTAGCTTCAAACTTAGATAAAACTTCAAACTAAGATATCTTGAATACAAATACATGTGATGTTCCGGATAGGGCGAAACGCAGCTGAGCATATAAATTGCGAAGCACCATTTTCCGCGAAGCTCTGCTGAGCTCTTAACTTGCGAAGCACCATTTTCCGCGAAACAAGGCAGAGTTCATAACTTGCACAGCACAACTGAGCTCATAACCTGCGAATCACAATTATAATCAAGAAGTTATGCCTGAATTAAGTCCAATAAGATACATGTATCTTCTGAACAAATCATTACAATGTTCGTCTGCAATATTAAAAAGCTTATATTATTGATTATCTGAATGTTTGTAAAAATACATGTAGACTACCCATAGTCTGACGTGAAATCCAAAATGCTTAGATATTCATTCAGTTAGCAGTGAAGGTAAGATCGTGAGATTGAGAGAAAGTGAGGAAAATAGGAATATAGGAAAATAGGAAAATAGGAATATAGGAAAATAGGAATATAGGAAAATAGGAAAATAGGAAAATAGGAAAATAGGAAAATAGGAAAATAGGAATAAAAGAGAGGTGGTAATAATAAAGGGCAACTAAAATCATTTTAGTCGCCCTATTCTATTTTTGTCTTTATTTTAATACTAGAATTTTGAGTTTATTTCTCTAACTCTAGTCCCCAGTCTATTCCTTTGAGTGTTGCAGGAACTCCACTCTTCATCCAAACTGGCATTGGTGCGCCTTTGAGGAAGTGGTCGAAGAATTGAGAAAGTCTAATACTCAGGTCTTTCGCATTAACTCTGTCACTCAAGTTGTGAGTCTCATTGTTGTACTGAAGCATCCAGGCTGGTTTGCCTAATCTTCTCAATGCGGTCATATATTCGATTCCTTGGTACCATGGAACTGCCTCATCTTTATCGTTACTCATAATAAGAAGTGGAGTCTCGATTTTGTTGGCAAAGAATATTGGTGAGTTTTCGATATAAAGATCAAATCCATCCCAGAGAGTCTTGCCGATACGGCTTTGAGTATGTTCGTATTGGAACTGACGAACCATTCCCGAACCCCATCTGATTCCACCATAAGCACTGGTCATGTTCGACACAGGGGCACCTGCTCCAGCAGCTTTCCATTTAAATACTTGAGGTTGAGTAACCATATAGGCAACTTGATAACCACCCCAGCTTTGTCCTTGAATACCAATATTGTCTCTATCTACCCATGGGTTCTTACAAAGTAATTCAACTCCAGGAACGATACAGTCAAGCGCACTTTTGCCAGGATGTCCAATTGTGTAGTGGATGTCAGGCATAAATACTAGGTAACCATTACTAGTGAAGAATGTAATGTTGACAGTAGAACGACTAGGTGCTGGAGCCATATAGTAGTGAAGAAGTTCCGATCTGGTTTCGTAGAAATACACAATCATCGGATATTTCTTTGTAGGATCGAAATTTTCTGGTTTGTATAATATACCATCGCAATCGAAGCCATTGTTTGACTTCCATCTAACAAGTTCATTTGTTCCCCAAACATACTCCTTTTGCTGAGGATTAATGTCGGTGATCTTAGTTTGAGTTTTGAAGTTATCTTTTGTTACCCACACATCTGGAGAGTTCGCAAAATTATGCTTCACGTAAGTAATAACCTTACCATCTTTAGACCTATTTAGATACATGAATGTATAAGGCTCATATACCCAAGGCTTCATTGTCGCATTCTTTTTACCCATCTCTTTGAAGTAGTAACCATTCCATTTATTGATATCATCAAAAACGGAGAAGTAGATTGTCTCCTTTGGTTTGATTGGTGTAAGTTTAACCCCAGGAGTTCCTGGAGGGAGAAGAACTTCATCAACTCTTACGATTCTGAATGTCTTCCTCTCTTTTCTTCCAACACCATCAGTTATATTGATTGGTGCCTTTTCTCCTGTTGGATCTATCTGCCAAACATCATATCTGTCATAAATGAAGACAGCTTTATCATCTTTCATCCAGCCTCCGTGACCATGAGCAAAGTTCATCTCTGGAGTGTCGTGATCTTCATCAACAAATGAGACATTCAAACCAGATGTGATACAACGAATCTTCCCAGATGCTCTCTCATAAGAGTACCATTGGTAATCTTTGCAATCCATCCAAACTAAGAACTTGCCATTATCCGATTCCGAAACGTTTCTAATAAATACATCTTTTAAAAGTTGAGATGATTTACCTGTGTTCATGTCAATCACATAAAGATCGCATCTAGGGTTTGATGACCATTGTGATTCTAGTTCGTATGGTACATCAGTAACAGCATACGCCCAATCTCCCGACCAGTCTTGAGTGATGTTGATGATTGGATATTCTGGGGTAGCTAGTTGAATCATCTCTCCACCTTTTTGAAAATCAATCATTGAGAGATAAGATTTCTTTTGCTCGCGCTGAAGATTAAGAAGTTGATATGGTTGGATAAAGTTGTCTTTATAGTGCCAGATATCGAGTTTTGCAACTTCTGATTCAACTAAAGTTGTGTCCTTTTCTCTCATGACTGGTGAAATACCAAAGAAGAGCTTTTGACCATTTTTATCTACAGCAAGCGATCTGTTTTCGCTAATTTTCCAACCTTGAGGTAGACCTTTAATCTTGTTGTCAAGTACTAATTTTGCCTTTTCATCTCCAGGTTTATACACAAAGATTGAGATATCTTTAGCACCAGCTTTAGAAGTATCTAATTTAGCATAGAAAGCTATCACATCTGTGCTGTCAGTAAACATAGGCAATCTAACGCTCTGTTTCTTACCAATAGTCAGAAGTGTATTCGAGAATTTCTTTTCAGGATTATAACTATATAGACCAGATTTGTAAAGAGAATCCTTTGAGTTTGGTTTTGAAATGTAATAGAGATACTCTCCTTTTTTATCGAAATCGAAATCGGTCACATATTTAATTGTGTCTATGCTTCCTTTTAGAAGGTCATAGACGAACATGTCAGTTCCTTCGTCTTTATCCTTTTTTACAGCCTTTTTAGCCTTTGAAGTATCAGCTGGAGGCGTTGTCTGGAAAGCAAAATATCTATCAGCATCTTTGCTTATTCTTAAACTTTTTAAGTAAGGAATTTTTTTCAAAGAACCAGTTTTAAATTCATAAATGCCTAAAGTGTCTTTTGGCATATCTTCTGGTTTCTTCTTCTTCCTTTTAGCAGCTTTAATATCTTCGGCGAAAGGCTTGATAGTGAAGACAGCATACTTGCCCTCTTTTGTCACCTTAACAGAAGAGCCGCGCGGAATAGTTTTAACCTTCAATGTAGTGAGATCGGTAATAGCTAAAGTATTGTCTCCCTCTTGCTCATTGATGTAAAAGGCGGTGTACTTCGCATCTTTGGTCATGTTAAAACCACCTACACTTTTCCACTTATCGTAGACAGAGTGGTCGAGGGGTTTCTTTTGCGCCTGGGCACTAAAGGCAATGATTCCCAGAGCTAATAATAGAACTAATTTTTTCATTATAAGGTTGGTTAGTTGTTATTCTGTCTTTAACCATTTGTCTAGCCATGCATAGAAAACTCTATTCCATAGTAGACTATTTTGTGGCTTAAGAATCCAGTGATTTTCATCGGGGAAGAGTAGCATTTCTGCCGGAACTCCATTTGCTTTTGCAGCATTGAATGCAGCCATACCTTGATCCACAGGAACTCTATAATCAAGCTCTCCATGTGTAACTAAAATTGGAGTATCCCATTTTTTTACAAATTTATGAGGAGAGTTTTCGTAATGTCTTCTTGCAACTGGGTTGTTATCCCATGGGTCGCCACCATTATCCCATTTAGGGAACCACATCTCTTCTGTAGTCATAAACATGTGCTCTTGATTAAAGATGCCAGCATGAGCTATAAATGCAGAGAATCTCTTATTGTGGATTCCAGCAAGGTAATAAACAGAGTATCCGCCATAACTTGCACCAACAGCTCCAACTTTCCCTACATAAGGCTCCTTTTTCATCTCATCCACAGCAGAGAAGTAGTCTTTCATATTCTGACCAATGTAATCACCAGAGATCTGTTCGCACCACTCTTGTCCAAAAGCAGTTGTGCCCCTTCTATTAGGAAGAATTACAATGTATCCATTTGCTGCCATTAGCTGGAAATTCCATCTGTATGACCAATTTTGGCTTAGTGTGCCTTGAGGACCTCCAAGACAGAACAGAAGTGCAGGATATTTTTTAGTTGAGTCAAAATCTGGAGGATAGACAATCCAAGTGTGCATTTTTTTATTGTCAGTAGTTGTAATCCATCTCTCTTGCACTCTGCCCATTTTAATCTGGTCTAACAAGTGTTTGTTTTCTGTAGTAATTGGATTATAGCTTCCGTCAGCAGGATTGATAGAGACGATTTCAGCAGGCATAGACATGCTTCTGTAAACCGAAATTAATCGATCTCCAGCCTTTTGAACGCCATCAAAATCATATTGACCTTTTGTAATCTGCTTAACCTCTGTTGTGTTGATGTCAATTGAATACACATCTGTTAATGCATTTACACATGAAGTGAAATAAAGTCCACTGCCATCCTCTTTCCACGAAGGATTTTCTATATTGTAAGCGAAGTTTGTGCTAAGCTCCCTCTTTTGTGAAGTGGCCAAATCGATGACAAAAAGTCTCTTTTTGTCTGCTTCATATCCATCACGAGCCATACTTATCCATGCGATGCTCTTTCCATCAGGAGAGAAGACAGGATCGGTATCGTATCCTGGCATACCTTCGCTCAGATTTATAGCTTTCTTTGTAGCTAAATCATAGAGATAGATATCTGTATTTGTCGAAAATGCATACTCAACACCTACTTTCTTTCTGCTTGCGTAGGCAATCTTTGTTCCATCTGGGCTCCAGCTTAATTGCTCAATTCCGCTATGCGGAAGAGTTGGACACTCATAAGGCTCTCCCTCTAAAATGTCTGTTATCTCAATTAAAGACTTACCATCAAATTTTGCTATGAAAGGATGAGGAATCTCCTCAACGAATTGATCCCAATGGCGGTACATAAGATCTGTAATCATTCTTCCAGTGGCTTTCTCTAAATCTGGGTATACGTCAACTGGTTTTTTCGCAGATTTAACAGTGCTTACAAACAGAATCATATCTTGATTGGGAGAGAGTGTAAACTCAGCAACACCCCTCTCTACATCAGAAATCTTTTTGGGATCCGAACCGTCTGCATTCATAATCCAAATCTGACCGCCCATAAGGTAAACTATTTGCTTACCACCATTATACCATCTGGCGTTATTTTCACTTTTTGCAGTTGTAGTGATCTGTTTGTTGTCTGATCCATCTACATTCATCACAAACAGCTCTCTGTTGTTCTTATTTTGTTTGATGCTAGTAAATGAGATCCCATAAAGAATTTTAGTTCCATCAGGAGAGACCTGAGGGTCCGAAACTTTACCCATGCTGTGCATCACCTCTGGAGTTAAAAGTCCATTTTCTACAGTGATGTTGCTTCTTGTGATAAGCTCATCTTCTTTGCTTTTGTCGCCTCCGCTGCCGCAAGAGCCGGCAATTATCGCGGTTGCAGCCATAGTAAATAATAATTTGTTTTTCATTTATGTAGTATTTATATATCTTCCTAGATGTATAAAGCAAAGATAATATTAAATTTTCAACACTTATTTATTATGAAATGTAACTAAACAATCCTTCGACACTTAAAATGTGTAATAGTTAAGTATCAAATACAAACCTTTTGAATAAAAAATGCCGACTAAGTTTAAAGCTTAGTCAGCATTTAGGGTGTCACAATTTAAATGTTATTAATTAATTTGTCTTTTTTAGAAATTTATGTTTAGGCCACTCTTAATCCAAATGCCTGGCTGATCGAGATTTCCAAGATCAAAATATTTGATATTAAAGAGATTTGTCGTCTCGGCAAAGATTGAGAATTTTTTCTCACGCCAAGTAAGTTTGAGATCAACTAGAGAGAATGGTTTGTAGTTTACCTCAAAATTGTTCTTGTCGAGATATGTTCCCTCTCTCTTTTGAAAATTGACATTCCAAGAGGCATCAAGTTTTGAAACAATCTTGTGGTCTAAAAATATCCTTCCCTTATTTCTTAAAAAGTCAGTTGCATACAAAGAGTGCATATCTTTTGAATCTTTCGAAACATTAAGATATGAGAAGTCGAACCCAGCCCTTTGAATAAAGCAATTTTTCCAAATATAAGTTACATTTAAATCGATACCTTGTGAGGCAACATTGGTAATATTGGCAGATTGCCATTGGTCACTACTAGTTGCTCTAACCCAATCGATAATTCTGTAGCCATGTCGATAAAATCCAGATACAGAAGCTCTCAATGAGTGAGAGATGTATCTCACTCCAAGTTGGGCAGATACTGCCTCTTCGGGTTTTAAGTTTGCATTACCTGTTTGAGTTGGACTCTTGTAGAACAGGTCTGTAAATGTTGGATTTCTATAACTGTTGTTAAGCCACATATTTGCTTCAAGATATGGTGTGATTTGGTAAGAGGCTGCAAATCCTGCATTAACCTTAGTCCCGTATCCAGATTGTCCCCAGTCTCCCACAAAGGTGTTAGAAGCCATTACTCCAGCTGTAAATCTCCAACTACCGATATTCAGGATATGTCGAGCATAAACAGACGGAGTATTTCTTGATAGTTGTTTTGTAAATTTCTTTCCTCCTTCGAACGGAACATCTTTAGTCTCACTGATTGGAAGCCCCAAGACGTTGCTATAGATGTTTTCATAACGGTACTCTCCACCAATAACGGTAGTTCCAACCACTCCCCATCTACGACCAACCGAAACGCCTGCTCCAAAAACATCATTTTGATGATAATTGTGCCCAGTATACCAAGTAGCTGGATTTTCCCTGAAAAGTTCAAACCTGTCGAAGTGCCTCCTTTGATAAATAGAGACATTTACATTCCACTTCTCTCCAGAATAGTGGTATTGAGCCGAAAATAGACCTAACCTTGTACGCTCGTATTGATTAGGATATTTTACAGAGTAGAAGCTATTTGCGCCAAATGCTTTGTCTTGAACTCCAGCTGCCAAATCGAATGTATGCCCCTTTTTAGTTGCAGACAATGTTGCAAAGCCATTAGCGATTTCAAAGTCTGTATTCTCAGAATATCCGTCACTTCTAGAGTATCCTCCCCCGATATTTCCACTTACAGACCATCCGTCTGCAACTGCTTTTGGACTGAAGCCCAGATTTCCACCAGCTTTAAAATACCCAAAAGAGCCACCGCTGACATTGGCAGAGATGCTGTTTTTTTCAGATTTCTTTGTAATGATGTTGATTGCCCCAGAATAAGCCACTGACCCATTAGACCAGGCTCCAGGTCCGTGAAGGACCTCTATTCTCTCGATTTGAGAGAGCTCAACGGGAATGTTTAGTGAGTGATGACCTGTCTGCGGATCGGTAAAGTTAATACCATTAATCATTACCATTGTTTGATCAAATGTTCCGCCCAGGATATTGAGGTCGGCCTGTACTCCTTCGCTGCCACGGCTCCGGAGGTCTACCCCTTGTATGTATCGCAATAGATCTTGTAAATTACGGACAGCCGCTCGCTCTATCTCTGGCGACTGAATAACCGCTACTACACGAACTAAAGGTTGAAAGGGTGTGGGTCGTTCCGAGCTGACAATGAGCTCCTCCAGGGCTCTTTCGGTAATTTCACCACTTTTGCTTTGACTTTGAGCCAGAACAGGCTGAGCTCTTAGAACTAAAATTGAGTAAGTAACACACAATACTCCAATCTTGATTGTTTTACCCATAGAGGCAAACGCTGCCCATGGGGATCGTTTCCATCTTTTAAAGCAGATGGGCGCTTTTCTTTTGTTTTTTTGTTCCATAATTTAATTTGATCTATTGTGACGCGCCCGATGCCGCAATAATTGTGCCTTTATAACTTTTTAAATAATGTTTGAAAAGACATTTCTTGGCAGTAAATTTGTGTAGAACAAGTTATCAATTACCTTCAAAATATGAAAAATTTATTTTACTATCTTTTTACTGCTATGCTAATGTTAGCTTCAGTAGTAGGTTTTTCACAGACTAATCCAGTAATAGAAAACATCTTTAATCGCAAGAGTGTTAGAGCTTTTACTTCAAAACCGGTAGATAAGGAGACCCTTACGCTATTAGTGAAGGCAGGAATGGCAGCCCCAAGCGGGATGGACAGACGCCCTTGGGATTTTGTAATCTTAGACAAAAGAGAGGTTATGGATAGTTTGGCATCTAAGCTACCATATGCAAAGATGCTCAAAACAGCACAAGCCGCAATTATCATTTACGGTAACCCAGACAAATCTACCTATTGGTATTTAGATTGCTCGGCAGCAGCTCAAAATATTCTTCTTGCAGCAGAATCATTAGGTTTAGGTGCAGTATGGACAGCAGCTTATCCCGATCAAAAGAGGGTAGAGGCAGTTAATTCTGCATTAAAAGTGCCTTCTCCATATATTCCTCTATGTGTAATCCCAATAGGATACCCTTCTGGCAACTTTGTCCCAAAGGATAAATGGGATCCAACAAGAGTCCATTTCAACCTTTGGTAAGATGAGACGAACTATCTCCTTAGCAATCCTTTTTCTCTGTTTTTGTATCTCAATAAATGGGCAGATCGTCAGAGGAAAGATTACCGACCAATCTGGAAGAGCTCTTCCAGGAGCTGCGCTTTATATTACCGAAAAGAGAACAGGAGTTGGTGCCGACCATAATGGCGAATTTCAAATCTCTTTGCAAGAGGGTCTCTACAATGCTGAGGTTTCATGCCTAGGATACAAGAAGGAGAGAGTAACATTTAACGTTGGAAGTAAAGACACATATCTAGAATTCAAACTTAGCGAGACAGTTTACGAGCTAAAGGAGATAATGGTAAAAAGCAAAGGCTACAATCGAGCAGACGAAGTAATGAAGCAAGCAATTGCCAAAGCACCATATTATCGATATCAGCTAACTTCATATAAGGCAGATTCTTATGTAAAAGGATCAATGAAGATCAGTAAAGTGCCGAAAATACTTAAACTGCAGGTGAATAACCAAAAGATTGACGTTCTAATTAATAAACTATTTGTATTAGAATCTTACTCTGCAATAGAGTTCAATGCCCCAGACAAGTACAAACAGACTATTAAGGCCTTTAGAAGCACCATCCCTACCGAATTCAATCCAACAGATTTTTCTACTATTATTCAATCATCTATCTATGATCCAGAGATGTTCGAAAAGATCTCTCCCTTGAATTCAAACGCCTTCAGTTACTATAAGTTTAAATTCCTAGGTATCACGAATGAAGCCGGAAAGATTATCAATAAAATCCAAGTTCTGCCAAAGAAAAATGGACCCAAAATGTTCTCAGGATTTCTTTATATCGTAGATGAAACTTGGAATGTTACATATCTCGACCTCTCTACAACTGAAATGGGGGTGACAACTACAATAAAAACTGATTACAATTTAGTTAGCCCAGCAGTCTATCTTCCAACTTCATACAACCTAGCCCTTAATGTAAATACAATGGGAGTGGTTGCCGAAGGCCGCTTTCACTCTTCAATTACTTATAATGAATTCCGTGAAAGAGGGTCATCGTCTGCCTCAAATTTGGCGATGCTTTCGCAAAAGTCAGCACCGACAAAAAAGCAGGCATCCAAAGTCTCTAAGAGTGCAGAGAGACAGTTAAAACGTGAACTGGCTAAGCCAGAGAAAAAAGATCTTGAGATCAAAAGAGATACAAACACAAAAGTTCTAATAGACTCTACAGCGCGCACAAGAGACTCGCTCTATTGGCTACAAGTGAGAAAGGTTCCACTAATGCCCGATGAGGTTGTTTCGTATCAAAAGAAGGATAGTATAAGCAAGGAGATTAAAAAGATAATTCAAGAAGACTCAATCAAACAAGCGAAAAAACAGACTTTTGTAACAAAAATGATCTTTGGAGGGTCATTCTATACAAAGAAGGATAGTCTGATAATCAAATATGGTGGTTTGATTAAAGTGCCTGGAGATTATAATTTTACTGATGGATTATGGCTGGGAAACACCTTCTCTATCGGAAAGAATTTTACTAAACATAATTATGGTGAGTTCTCTCCAACAATCTATTATGGATTAGCATCACATAGATTAAGCTGGAAGGCCGATGCTTTTTATACTTTTGCTCCAATGCGTAATGGCTATTTTGGATTCAGTTTCGGTGACATGACAACAGACTTTAACCAAGTATCTGGTGCGCCAAGATTATTAAATGCATATTTTGCGCTAGTTGGAGGTAGAAGTGATATAAAATTCTTCCGAAATAGATTCATCCGCACTTCATATAGTACCGATATCGCTAATGGCCTAAGATTGTCCATTACGGGCCAGTACAGCAGACGAGATACTTTGTCAAATATTACAGACTATAACTTCTTAGGGAATGTGCCAAAGAGCAATATACCGAATAACATCTATGGAGCTACTCCAGATGACCATGACGCCCTTTCATTAGACATTATGGTGTCATATACACCAGAGTTCTATTATAGGGTTAGAAATGGCAGAAAATCATACTCTCATTCTAAATACCCTACATTCAGTGCGCGATTTGCTCAGGCTTTCCCAATTGAAGGACTACAGAGTGCTTCGTACAAAATGTTGGAATTTAGCATAAACCATTCGATTAGATTAGGTTATTACGACCAATTCTCATATTATGTTAACGCCGGAGGCTTTCTTCATTCCGATCGAGTTTGGCTAAACGATTTTAAACATTTCAGAACAAACTCTCTTTTTGTCTCTAGTTCCGAATTCAGCAAAGAGTTTGCTCTAATCGATAACTATTGGTTGTCAACAAACAAACAGTGGCTCCAGGCTAATGTAAAATATAGGTCAGACTTTCTATTTTTGAAAAATCTACCATTTATGCAGAAGTCAATAATGAGCGAGTCTGTTCACCTATTGTCAGTTTGGCTGCCTGATCAAAAGAATGTCTATACAGAAGTTGGATACTCAATAGGAGTAGATATGATTGGACGAGCAGCAATTTATGCTGGTTTTAATAATTCAGAATACCAAAGGATAGGATTTAGAATTACGATTCCTCTACTATCTCAATTGTATCCAAAAATCTTTCGATAGTAACAGGGAAATATTCAGCTTCCAGAGAGTGGATCTTTTCAGCTAAAGTTTCGGGAGTGTCATCGTGGTTAATTTTGCATTTAGCCTGACAGATGATGCTCCCGTTGTCATATTTTTCATCCACAATATGAATAGTTATTCCAGACTCCTTTTCACCTGCCGAAATGACAGCATTATGCACATTCATTCCGTACATACCTTTGCCGCCATAAGAGGGCAGAAGTGCTGGATGGATATTTAAAATTCTACCCTTATACTTTTCGGTCAGCCTTTGAGGCACCTTTAAAAGGAAACCTGCAAGTATAATTACATCGATTTTATATCTTTTCAAAAGATCATCGACGAAATTATTATGTTCTAAATCATTTTTTGAAAACACAACGCTATCAATACCAAGTATTTGAGCTCTGGTTAGTACATAGGCATCATTTTTGTTACTTAGTATGAGCTGCACTTTGTACTTGTTATGCAATGCAAAATGTTTGACAATGTTTTCGGCGTTACTGCCTGAACCAGAAGCAAATATACAGATATTAACAGTTTTCATATTGTAAAATAAAGTGCAAAAGTAATAAAAAAGTTTGATTTGCTGATAATGATATAATTACACTGGTAATATATATGTATTGATAGATAGACATTTATATTTCACTCTGTGGAAATTTTATTTTTTCAATTTTTTTGTTTTACTTTGCAGACCAAATTTGAAATAATTAACGAATTTTATTAACTAATTAATTAAAAACCATGGCAGATATTACATCAAAGGTTAAAGCCATCATTGTTGACAAGTTAGGAGTTGACGAAACAGAAGTAACTCCAGCTGCTAGCTTCACTAATGATCTAGGTGCTGATTCTCTTGACACAGTTGAACTTATTATGGAGTTCGAAAAAGCATTCGGCATAACCATTCCAGATGAAGCAGCAGAGAAAATCTCTACTGTCGGAGATGCTATCTCTTACATCGAAAACAACGCAAAGTAATTTAACACAAGCTATATGCAATTTAAAAGAGTAGTCGTCACAGGTATCGGTACGATTAATCCATTAGGAAACAACATTCAAGAATATTTCGATAATCTTGATGAAGGTAAGAGTGGTGCGTCGCTTATCACCCGTTTTGATACTGCCCCTTTTAAAACAAAATTCGCTTGTGAAATAAAGGATTATGATCCGGCAAAGTATGGCATAGACCGCAAGGAGGCCAGAAAGCTCGACTTATACTCACAATATGCTCTTATTGCAGCCGAAGAGGCTGTTAAAGACAGTGGCTTAGATCTTGAAAAAGTAGATCAAGACAGAGTGGGTGTAATTCTCGGATCGGGAATAGGAGGTATTGATACTCTTTTCCAAGAAGTATTGGGCTATTGTGATGGTGACAGAACGCCACGCTTTAGTCCATTTCTTATTCCTAAAATGATACCGGATATGGCCCCAGGGCTAATTTCCATGAAGTATGGTTTTAGAGGTCCTAATTTTGCGACTGTTTCGGCTTGCGCATCTTCAACACATGCTATGTGTGATGCTCTAAACTACATTAGAATGGGCAAAGCAGACATTATTGTGTCTGGTGGCTCTGAGGCAGGTATAACAATACCAAGCATCGGAGGCTTCAACTCTGCTCAGGCAATGTCTACAAACAATGATGAGTATTTAACAGCATCTAGACCATTTGATAAAACCAGAGATGGTTTTGTTATGGGCGAAGGTTCTGGAATCCTTATTTTTGAAGAGTATGAACATGCGATTGCCAGAGGTGCAAAAATTTATGCCGAAGTAGCTGGCTCAGCTATGACAGCGGACGCCTATCACATTACAGCTCCGCATCCGGAAGGCATAGGTGCTAGAAATGTTATGAATCTTGCATTAAAAGATTCCAATTTATCTCCTGAAGATGTTGATTACATCAATGTACACGGTACTGCAACACCACTTGGAGATATTGCAGAACTTAAGGCAGTTCAAACTCTTTTCGGAGAGCATGCCTACAAATTGAATATTAGTGCTACCAAGTCAATGACAGGTCACTTACTAGGAGCTGCTGGCTCTGTAGAGGCTTTGGCTTGCGTACACGCAATTGTTTCTGGAACTATTCCTCCAACAATTAACTTCCAGAACGAAGATCCTGAGATTGACTATAAACTTAATCTGACTCTTAACAAAGCTCAGAAGAGAGATGTCAATGTGGCTATGAATAATACCTTCGGGTTTGGTGGTCACAACTCTTGTATCATATTCAAGAAAGTAAAGAGTTAATATTTTCAAAGAAATATTTACCATTCAGGAGAGGTTGTCTAAAGACAGCCTCTTTTTTTGTATCAATCACTTCTATCTTACATTAATAAATATCTCTTTTACTTTATAAGCAAAGGTTCTGATTAAAAAAAGAGACTATCTTTTTAGGATAGCCTCAATAAATTTTTGTTATTAGCTTTTAAGTTTAAAAATCTACTTATGGAAGAACAGCATATGTTAAGACTAGCTGTGGTTTTCTTACTTTAGCATTACCGTTCAATTTGCCTTTAAAGTATGTGCCATTGTCAACAAAATATGAAACAGCACCTGTATAGTAATTGCTTTGCGAAGAAAGAGGTAGTAACCAAGTTTTCATCGATGCAGCATCGGCTGTCCCTTTTATAATTGATTGTAAGAAAGAGGTGATGTTCAAAGAATATACAAGATTAGACTTATCTATTGTTCCACCGCTACCACTATAGTTAACATCTACCAATGGTTGGTATAATATGTTTTTGCTTGTAGTGTTAAGTTCTCTTTTCGCAAGAAATACTTGATTTGGGTAGACTGAAAATCCTTTGTAGTCTCCAGGATAGTCAAATGGGAAACGAAGCTCTGCTCTAGATATAATAACTCTACTTAGATTAACAGAATTAGTAGTTGCCCAATTCTGCATTATAGTCTTAACTTGAGCAAAATCGATGTATGGTTTAATACCTGCAAGACCCTCGATATAAATATCGTTTTGAGGATTTGTGCTCTCAAGATTTTTTGAGCTATGTTTAAATGTATTTACATGACCTCTTTTGCTTGTTGAATAATAAAGAAGCAAGCTGTCTTTATCAATATTCTTTGCACTCTCTTTGTGCTTATAGCTCATCATTATGTAAATGCTTTCTGGGGTAATGATATTAAATCTACCACCATTAATAGAGCCAGGAAGAGGATCTGTTGTAATAACCAACCCTTTGAATCTCTTCAAAAAGATCTCAATACTATCTCTCTCTTGTTGAGTTGCAGATAAAAGTTCATTTGCGAAAGCAGTTGATAATTTGCATACAACGCTGTCTCCTCCTGTATATATTGTAGGCTGGTTTAGCGGAGTTGGGTCATAATCAGAACTGCTAAATGAATTATTGTATGCTTGGGTTGAATCAATAGTTTTTCGTAGTCTGTAGATATATATGTTCTGAGGAATTGATGCATCAGCTTCCTTAAGCACTACTTTGTTGCCGACAGCCATCGCAAACTTAATATAGTTCACTTGTGGATTGTCACCAAAGGAGTTGTCTGTAGTAGAAGGGACGATTTCGAATGCGCCAAAAGAAGATGTCTCTCCTAAAACGTCATCTTTGTGTCCACCGACAATTACTGCTCCTGAGTAGATGGTTTGTAAACTGTCTGCCATTTTCATCTGAACAGGAATGTCAAATGTTGCAGTTTCAATCTTCAACTGATATTCTCCGGGAGCAAATCCAGAGCCGACACTTTTGTCGTTGTTTATGCATGACGATGTGAACAGAGCAAACAGTGTGAGAATTGCTGCCGAGCGGAAGATATTCCTTTTAATCATTTTTTGTTCAGAATTTGTTCGTAAAAATCATTGTAGTTCTGTATGTAGGCAGAATCCGGGTGAGTGATCTCTGTAAATGGAAGTAGAGGAAGATTCATTTTTGTAACATGATCTAAAATCTCCTTCTCAATGTTCTCATCACCCAATATGACTCCATTGGCATACTGTATTGCTAATTTAGCAAGATTTATGCCATTGGCTTCGCTTATAATGTCTATATCCTTGTTCTTGATCCCCGGTACCAAGACTTTTGACTTTGTATCGGTGTTGAATTGTAGTTGTGAGTAGTCGTTGTACAGCGATAAGACAACCTTGCTGTCGGTAAAAATTGGATCGTCATGATACACCTTTTTCAGATACAATGGAAGGAAATGAGAAATCCAACCTTGACAATGAATGATGTCTGGTTTCCATCTTAGTTTTTTTACTGTTTCGAGTACTCCTCTAGCAAAGAAAATTGCCCTTTCATCGTTGTCCTCAAAGTACTTACCATCATCATCGGTATAAACCGACTTGCGATAAAAATAGTCTTCGTTATCAATGAAATAAACCTGCATTCTGGCAGCAGAGATTGAGGATACTTTAATAATCAACGGTCTGTCTATGTCGTTGATTATGATGTTCATCCCCGATAGTCTAATCACTTCGTGAAGTTGGTTCCTTCTTTCGTTTATACAACCATATCTAGGCATAAACGAGCGAATTTCGCGGCCACTCTCCTGAATCCCTTGAGGCAGATATCTGCCTACCATAGAGACTGTTGTTTCCGGTAAATACGGAAAAATCTCGGAGTTTACATATAAAATTCTTGTAGGTTCACTCATATTCGCAATATTGACATTTTAAGGCAAATTCATTACAAAGATAATAAAATTAATTTAATTAGTTAAGATTTATATATCTTTGGACTCTGATTGATATTGCTTAAAATGAAGACAGGGGAAAGGAAAACAGTTCGCAGGCGTCTTATCCACTCTTATTTATCATCGATGATAAGCATTACACTTGTGCTAATCGTCGCAGGTGTTACTGGTTTGCTTGCAGTAAATGCAGGTGCAGTTACCGATTATTTCAAAGAGAACATAAAACTATCTGTTATTTTCGATGATAGTGTTGTTGATAAAAAAATCAAAACTGTTGTTGATGATATTAAGGAAGAGAGGTATGTTAAAGATGCTGTTTTTATCTCAAAAGAACAGGGAACAGAGGAGATGAAAAGTCTTCTTGGCGATGACTTTGTCTCTGTATTCGGAATCAATCCAGTTCCTGTCTCTTGTGATATTTTCTTAAAATCTCAATATGTTCAAGCAGACAGTATTGCAATGATTAAAGAGGAGCTTGTTAAAATTGAGGGCATTCGAGAAATTGTGTATCAGGAGTCTCTCGTCAGGATTGTAAGCGACAATATGAAAACGTTTATTTTCACTACTTTCTTAATTACGGGGCTTCTTCTTTTTGTCTCTTTTGTGTTGATTAACAACACAGTAAGACTTAATCTATTCGCTAGACGTTTTACAATACATACTATGAAGATGGTAGGGGCGAGCCATTCATTTATCAGAAAGCCTTTTCTGGCAAATGGTGCTTTAATGGGATTGTTATCGGGCGTTTTGGCTGTAGCTGTTTTAGGACTTATGATCTACTATGTTGATGATACTTTTGGAGGTATCTTCGATTTTGTAAGTATCCCAAATACTGCTCTTGTTCTAGCTGGAGTGATTATCTTTGGGATCGTAATTTGCGTGTATAGTTCATATCGAGTAGTGAACAAACTGCTCAATATGTCAGTTAATGAGATATATTATTAAAAATTGATATTTAAAACCATGGAAAATTCTGAAAACTCAAAATTTGCTTTGCCTCTAAGTAATGTGAAATACATTTTAGCTGGTCTTGCTTTAATGATCCTTGGATATGTTCTTATGAGTGGTGGAGGAACTGATAATCCAGATGTATTTACAGGTGAAAAGATGTTCAGCTTCACTAGGATTGTAATCGCTCCTGTATTGATCTTGGCAGGCTTTGTTGTAGAAATTTTTGCAATAATGTATCAACCCAAAAAGAAATGAGTGTTTTAGAAGCAATTTTACTTGGTTTAGTACAAGGATTAACTGAGTTCCTGCCTGTAAGTAGCAGTGGCCACTTAACAATTGGGAAAGAGATTCTTGGAATAGAGACTGAAAACCTTACCTTTGAAGTAGTTGTGCATGCAGCTACTGTATTAAGTACAATCGTTGCTTTTAGAAAGGATATATTGTCATTAATAATGGGTCTGTTTAAGTTCAAATTGAATGAGGAGACAGACTATGTTATTAAAATCTGCATATCGATGATTCCTGTCTTTATTATAGGAATTTTCTTCAAAGACTACGTGGAGGCAATCTTTGGTTCTGGGCTTTTAGTTGTAGGTATCTCTTTACTTGTTACCTCTACACTTCTGTTTCTTACAACTGTTGTCAAGCAAGGTAATAGCGAAATAACCAAAGGGAAAGCATTAATAATTGGTATAGCGCAGGCAATTGCAGTTCTTCCAGGTTTGTCTCGCTCTGGAGCTACTATTTCGACAGGTTTGTTGTTGGGAGTAAAGAAGGATCTTGTGGCTAAATTTTCTTTTTTAATGGTGTTAGTACCTGTGTTAGGGGAGGCATTTTTAGAGCTTATGTCGGGTGATTTAGCAGCAGCAAGTAGTGGTATATCTTCAATGTCACTTGCAGCAGGTTTTTTTGCAGCCTTTCTATCTGGTTTATTTGCTTGTAAAGTGATGATAGCTTTAGTTAAGAGAGCTAAACTAACCGGCTTTGCAATCTATTGTGCTTTAGCAGGATTAATTTGTTTAGGGTATCTCATGTTTAACTAGAGACTCAGTGGATAAAAACTTAGTTTATTTTGTATCTGATGTCCATCTTGGATTAACTGTCGGAAGCTCTTCTGATAGAGAGAGACGCTTTGCTGATTTTTTAAAGTCTCTTCCATTGCAGACAAAGGCTGTTTACCTCTTAGGGGACATCTTTGACTTTTGGTTTGAATACAGATTTGTAGTTCCTAAGGGATTTGTTCGAACATTAGGGGCTCTGGCTGATTTAGCAGACCGAGGTGTTGAGGTCTATTTTTTCAAGGGGAATCATGATATGTGGACTTTTGGATATTTAGAGCAAGAGATTGGACTTAAATTATTACATCAGCCACATCTGATAGAAATTGGAGGCAAAAGATTTTGTATTGGACATGGAGACGGTTTCGATAAGACAGATAGAGGTTATCAATTCTTAAAGGCAATCTTTTCATGCAGAATATTACAGCGACTGTTGTCGTTTGTGCATCCTGGGGCAACTTTTAGTGTTGCGCACAGATGGTCGAAGCACAATCGTCTTACAAAGGGTACTACTTATAAATTTAAGGGGGCTGAAGAGCCTCTCTATAGGTATGCTGAGGATTTTGAAAAGCAGAACAAGGTTGACTATTTTGTTTTTGGGCATCTACACACTCCTGGTAATATTACAACTAGTGGTGGTGCTGAAT
>JASDTB010000017.1:0-9777 GCA_041441455.1 Bacteroidales bacterium | reverse complement strand
GAGTGGATACACGGATGCGAATATCTTGTATTTGATACTAAAAGTGGCTCTATGAGCTGGCAAAGTAGTACTTAAAGTCTATAGTCGTACTTAAAATCTATAATTGTACTTAAAATAAAGAGTAGTACAAATAATCGAACGAGCCATTTTGGTACATAACAACTAACTCTTCAATAGCCTTGTCTTCGCCAAATTTATCATACGGCGTTTTGAGATTTGATCCAAAAATTCGAGCAATTCCTTGCCAGAAAAATGCTGTAAATCCACCTCGATAATTCTTAATAAGATAATATGAGCTTTGTCCAACTTCTCTATCAATTAATTTAAGGAGGAGTTTTCCCTGCGATATTGTCATTTTCTTTAGAGGTTTTTCGAATTCCGAAAAGAGTTCGTTTTCGAACTGTTTAATGAATCTCTCTCTTTGTCCTCCCTTGTAGTTTCTTGCTGCAATTATGCTATCTGCTTGGTGGATTTTGTCTCGGGCAATAAGTGCGTAGGGATATACTTTTTTGAAGTTATAAACAAGTCTGTAATAATTTCGCCACTGTCTGCTATTTTTATTTACTGGTCTGTTAAAGAAGTATAGCTCTCTCATGTAAATTAGATATACAGTGTCTTTGCCCTCAATTTTATAATTGAGTGGATAGCCATTTGTTTGAGCTTCAGCCTTAAATGTAGTAATTGCTAAGAGCGAAATTACTAACGAGAAGTATTTTAGCAAGTGTATTTTTTTTAATGAGCTATTCATAACCAAATGGATACAAATTTATATTTTTTCTTGTTCAATCAATAATCAGACCATTTTATTTATATTTGATAAATTATTACCTAAACTTCAACTTAACAATGACAACAACTCCCTATGGTCCATGGACCCTTTTTACCGATTTTGGACTTATCCTGGGGCTACTACTAATTGGGCAGCTCTTACGTACTAAAGTAAAACTCATTCAAAAGCTCTTTATTCCACCGAGCCTTATTGCAGGTACTCTTGGCCTTATTTTAGGTGCAAATGGCTTGCAGTGGCTTCCCTTCTCAAATCAGCTAGGTACTTACTCAGCGGTTTTGATTGCACTTGTATTTGCGTCTCTCCCTCTAGCTTCTCCAAAATTTTCAATGAATGAAGTGAAAGGCAGGGTTGGTTCCATTTGGGCATACGCTCAGTTGGGAATGTTACTTCAGTGGTCTATTGCTGGGCTTTTTGGACTATTAGTGTTAAGTGTAGTTTGGCCAAATCTTAATCCAGCCTTTGGGATAATGTTACCAACAGGTTTTTACGGAGGTCATGGAACTGCTGCGGCTATTGGTGCTGCGTTTAATAATTTGGGATGGGAAGATGCTACCAGCCTAGGGATGACTACTGCGACTGTAGGTATTGTTCTGGCTATCGTTGTTGGATTGATGTTTATAAAGATGGCAGCAAGAAGAGGAGATACCTGTTTTATTAAGGACTTTTCTGAGTTACCTCACGATTTGAGAACGGGTTTAATTCCAAAGGAGAGGAGAGAGAGTGCTGGGGAGTCTACAACATCATCTATTGCAGTTGATTCTCTTGCTTTTCATCTTGCGTTTATATTTGTAATTGCTTTTTTGGGATACCTTATAAGTGTGGGTGTAAAATCATATGCTCCTAAACTAGAGCTTCCTGTGTTTTCCTGTGCATTTATTGTAGGATTAATGTCTAAAAAGATTTTCGATAAAACAGGAGTTACAGAATATATTTGTCCACAACAAACCAATAAATTAAGTGGCACATTCACAGACTTACTTGTTGCCTTTGGAGTCGCTTCAATTAAAATGAGCGTAGTTATAAAATATGCAACACCACTAATCTTGCTTATCGTGTTTGGAGTTGTTTTGGTCTGGGGAATAACCTTCTATTTAGGACGGAGATTATCCAGAACATATTGGTTCGAAAGATCAATCTTCGCTTGGGGATGGTGGACTGGAACGATGGCGATGGGTCTTGCACTATTGAGAATTGTAGATCCAAAGATGCAAAGTAAAGTTGTCGATGATTATGCTCTTGCCTATTTACCGATTGCCCCTGTTGAGATATTATTAATAACCTTCGTTCCGGTTCTTTTTGTAAATGGTTTTGGCCTTTGGCTTCTTTTAGGAGCTCTCGCTCTTTCTGTTGTAATTATGTTAATTGCTCAGAAATTAAAGTGGTGGATGCCTGTGAAAAAATAATTTCAGAAACTTTTGCACATTAAAATATTTTGGTATATTTGCATCCCTGCGAATACGCCATCAAATGATGTAAGTGTTTGACGGGCAGAGAAATGACTCTGAAAAAAATCAGACCAAAGCACAAAAAACATATTTACTGTTATCGTTAAACTGTAAAAAAACAATGTTACAACCAAAAAAAACCAAGTTCAGAAGGCAGCAGAAAGGCCGCATGAAGGGGATTGCTCAAAGGGGAAATCAACTTGCTTTCGGATCCTTCGGAATTAAAACAACAGAATCTTGCTGGCTAACTGGTCAGCAGATCGAAGCTGCCCGCCAGGCCGTAGTTCGTTACATGAAACGTGAGGGTCAAATTTGGATCCGCGTTTTCCCTGATAAACCATTTACTAAGAAGCCAGCCGAAGTTCGTATGGGTAAAGGTAAGGGTGCTCCTGAGGGATTTGTATGTCCTATCACACCTGGTCGTATGCTCATCGAAGCGGAAGGAGTTCCATTGGAAGTTGCTAAAGAGGCACTTCGTCTAGGAGCACAAAAACTACCGGTAGTTACAAAATTTGTAGTACGTAGAGATTACACTGAATAAATTAATTAAGGAGTTAAATGAAAACTAAAGAAATACGCGAATTATCGCTGAAAGATCTTAAAGAGCGCATCGAAACCGAAAAGGCTAACCTAGTGCGTACTAAGATGAATCATGCCATATCTCCATTAGATGA
The DNA here is from genome assembly GCA_041441455.1 of Bacteroidales bacterium. GTDB lineage: Bacteria > Bacteroidota > Bacteroidia > Bacteroidales > UBA932 > JAFIHK01. Next base: position 6,868 of record JASDTB010000017.1, on the reverse strand, counting down.
TTTATCTCAGATTAAGAAAGCTAAAAGAAACATTGCCCGCATGCTAACTTTGATGGGCCAAATGGAAAAAAATCAGGACAAATAGTCATGGAAAGAAATCTTCGTAAAGAAAGAATAGGAACAGTGGTTAGCAATAAGATGGAAAAATCTATCGTTGTTGCTGTAAAAAGAAAAGTAAAACACCCTATTTACGGTAAGTTCGTAAATAAAACCACAAAGTTTGTTGCTCATGACGAAAAGAATGAGTGCAGCGAAGGAGATGTAGTTCGTATTATGGAGACTCGTCCCTTGAGCAAATCAAAATGCTGGAGATTAGTAGAAATTGTAGAAAAAGTTAAATAGCCATGATACAGCAAGAATCACGATTATTAGTGGCAGACAACAGTGGTGCAAAGGAGGTTCTTTGTATCCGTGTTCTAGGTGGAACGCGCCGCCGCTATGCCGGTGTCGGCGATAAAATTGTAGTTGCAGTTAAAAGTGCAATTCCAGGAGGAGACGCTAAAAAAGGGTCGGTATCTAAGGCAGTTATTGTACGTACAAAGAAAGAGATCCGTCGTCCAGATGGTTCATATATTCGTTTTGACGATAACGCTTGTGTATTACTGAACAATCAGGGTGAAGTTCGCGGAACCCGTATTTTTGGCCCTGTTGCCAGAGAGTTGCGTGACAACTATATGAAAATAGTATCTTTAGCACCTGAGGTGTTATAATTTAAGGTAATATTAGGGTATGAATAAGAAATTACATATTAAAAAAGGCGATCTAGTATTTGTAAATGCTGGGGACGACCGTGGTAAAACCGGTAAAGTTCTTGAGATCATTACAGAAAAGAATCGTGCCATCGTTGAAGGAATCAACATGGTTAGCAAGCATACTAAGCCTAATGCAAAACACCCTCAGGGAGGCATTATCAAGCAAGAGGCTGGTGTACATATTTCAAACCTACAGGTAGTAGATCCGTCAAAAGGCGGTCCGACCAGAATAGGTCGTCGTAGGAATGACAAAGCAAAATTAGTTCGTTACGCGAAAAAATCTGGAGAGGAGATTAAATAATGGCAAATACTAAAGATACCGCTGCAAAAGCAGCTACTAAAGGTAAAGCTGAGAAAGCCGACAAGAGCGCTAAGCCAGCAAAAGTAGAAGGTGCTCAAGTAATCGCTAAAGGATATGTGCCTTCACTTCAAAAGAAGTATAAAGACGAGATCGTTGGCAAACTTATGAAAGAGTTCGGATACACTTCAATCATGCAAGTTCCGAAACTTACTAAGATTACCATCAATCAAGGTGTTGGTGCTGCTACTGGCGACAAAAAACTTGTTGATATAGCACAACAAGAGCTTACAACTATCACTGGTCAAAAGGCCATGCTTACTTACTCTCGTAAGGACATCTCTAACTTCAAACTTCGTAAAGGAATGCCTATCGGAGTAAAAGTTACTCTACGTGCTGCAAAGATGTATGAGTTCCTTGAGAGATTAATCAGCATTTCTCTACCTCGTATCAGAGATTTCAAAGGTATTAATGATAAATTTGATGGAAAAGGTAACTACACTCTTGGTATTAAAGAGCAAATTATCTACCCTGAGATTGACATCGATAAGATCACCAAAATTCTTGGTATGGAGATCACTTTTGTGACTACAGCCGCTAAAGACGAAGAGGCTTACGCACTACTTCGCGAATTTGGTCTGCCTTTTAAAAATATTAAGAAATAATCTATAAATAAGAGATAGATAATGGCAAAAGAATCAATGAAGGCACGCGAAGTGAAACGCGCTAAATTATGTGCCAAATATGCAGAAAAACGCAAAGCTCTTAAAGAAGCAGGCGACTATGCCGCTCTTGATAAGCTGCCTAAGAATGCAAGCCCTGTTCGTCAACACAACCGTTGTTCTCTTACAGGCCGTCCAAAAGGCTTTATGCGTATTTTCGGAATCAGCCGTATCCAGTTTCGCGAAATGGCCAGCAAGGGTCTTATCCCTGGAGTTCGCAAAGCTAGCTGGTAGAAATATAGCAACGACCGGGAGTTCGTAAACTCCCATTTTACATATTATTCATTGGATATCGGGCACCTATGGTGTCGAATATTTAAAAAAAATTAATTAAAAATGACTGATCCAATTTCAGACTTCCTAACAAGGGTGCGTAATGCATCTATGGCGGGTCACAAGATTGTTGAGATCCCTGCCTCAAAAATGAAGCTTGAGCTAACCAGAATTCTTCATGAAAAAGGTTACATTTTAAGCTACAAGCTAATTGAAGGACAACCTTCAAATACAATTAAGATAGCTCTTAAGTATCACCCAGAAACTAAAAAAGCAGCTATCAAAAAAATTACTAGAATAAGTACTCCGGGTTTGAGACAATATGTTGGCGTTCAAGATATGCCAAGAGTTCTTAACGGCCTGGGTATTGCTATTTTGTCTACTTCTAAAGGTATCATTACCGATAAAGAGGCAAAAGACCTAAATGTTGGCGGAGAGGTTATCTGCTACGTATACTAATTAGTAATAAATTTAAACAAATAAATAGATGTCACGGATAGGAAAATTACCTGTAAACCTTCCAAAAGGAGTTACCGTAACAGTTGGCTCCGACAATGTGGTTAAGGTTAAAGGCCCACTCGGTGAATTGTCGCAGAAAATTGATGCTGACATTACTGTAACCGTTTCGGGAGATGTTTTAACTGTTACAAGGCCAACCGATCAACCTCGCCATCGTTCACTTCACGGTTTATATCGTGCACTTTTGAACAATATGGTTTTAGGGGTATCGCAAGGCTTTACAATCAAACAAGAATTAGTCGGTGTTGGTTACCGCGTTGAAGCTAAAGGTCAAATCCTTGAGTTCAGCTTAGGTTTCTCTCACGATATTCACTTGATGCTGCCTAACGAAATCAAAGCTACTGCCGAAGTTGTAAAGAAGGGTGCTAACCCAGTTTTGACTCTTGTAAGTCATGACAAGCAACTTTTAGGTATGGTTGCCGCTAAGATACGCTCATTGCGTAAACCTGAGCCTTACAAAGGAAAAGGTATTAAGTTTGTTGGTGAACAACTTCGTCGTAAAGCTGGTAAATCAGCAGGCGCTAAATAATAGGAGGACATATGGCTTTAAATAAAATAGAAAGAAGACAGAGAATACAATACCGCATCCGCAAGGTTGTGAACGGTACTCCTGAGAGACCAAGAATGTGTGTATTCAGAAGCAACAAACAAATATATGTTCAGATCATAAACGATATCGATGGAATTACTATAGCTGCTGCAAGTTCAAGAGATAAGGCTATTGTAGAGGCTTGCCAAGGCAAACCTGGTATCGAGGTTGCAAAATTAGTAGGAAAACTTGCTGCAGAAAGAGCAATTGAAAAGGGAGTATCCCAAGTATCTTTCGACCGCGGAGGTTATCTTTACCACGGAAGAGTTAAAAGTTTAGCAGATGCCGCCAGAGAAGGTGGTCTTAAATTCTAGGAAAAGACTATGGCAAATACAAATGTAAAGAAAGTAAAAACTACTGATCTTGAATTAAAGGACAGATTGGTAGCGGTACAAAGAGTTACCAAAGTGACCAAAGGTGGTCGCCACTTCAGCTTTGCGGCTATCGTTGTGGTAGGTGACGAAAAAGGTGTTGTCGGTTATGGTCTTGGTAAGGCTAACGAGGTTACAACTGCTATCTCGAAAGGTATCGAGGATGCAAAGAAGAACCTAGTTAAAATTCCATTGAACAAAAAGACTATCCCTCACGAGCAAGAGGCTAAATTCGGTGGTGCAAGAGTATTCATGAAGCCAGCTGCGGAAGGTACCGGAGTAAAGGCGGGTGGTGCGATGCGTGCTGTATTTGAGTCAGTAGGTATTCACGACGTACTTGCTAAGTCTAAAGGATCTTCTAATCCTCACAACTTAGTTAAAGCAACTGTTGCTGCTCTTCTTGAGATGCGCGACGCATACACTGTTGCAGGTCTTCGTGGTATTCCAATGAACAGAGTATTTAAAGGATAAGGAGGATATACAATGGCAAAAGTTAGAATCACACAAGTTAAAAGTATCAACAGTGCGACTGAAAGACAAATCGCATCATTGAATTCCTTGGGTATCCGCAAGATCCACCAAACAGTGGAACTTGAACTAAATCCGATTAATAAGGGGATGTTAAACAAAGTTTTGCACCTTGTTAAAGTTGAAGAAATCAATTAAAAGGAGAAATTAGAAATGAAATTACATAATCTTACCCCCTCAACAGGATCTCTCGGAAGAGAAAAGAGAATCGGTCGCGGTGAAGGTTCCGGACATGGTGGTACATCTACACGTGGTCACAAAGGAGCTCAATCTCGTTCGGGTTACTCACGCAAGAAAGGTTTTGAAGGTGGTCAAATGCCACTTCAGAGAAGGTTGCCAAAATTCGGCTTCAACAACATCAACAGAGTAGAATATAAAGCTATTAACTTATCTGCAATTCAAGCGTTCACAGAAAAAACAGGTGAAACTGTTATTACTGTTGACACTTTGATCAATGTAGGTCTGGTATCTAAAAACGACAGAGTTAAAATTTTAGGTAACGGTACACTTTCTACAAAGATCGAGATAAGTGCACATGCTTTCTCTAAATCTGCTGTTCAGCAAATTGAAGCGCTGCAAGGAAAGGCAAACTTAATCTAGAAATAAACAATGAAAAAACTAATCGAAACAATAAAGAATATCTTCAAGATTGAAGAGCTGCGCAAAAGGATAGTTTATACTATCCTATTGCTGCTAGTTTATCGCTTGGGCAGTTTCGTAGTATTACCTGGTATCGACCCTACTCAACTTGACAATCTACAAAGTCAAGCTTCGGAAGGTATCATAGGTCTGCTGAACATGTTCTCCGGCGGTGCGTTCGGAAACGCTTCGATTTTTGCATTAGGTGTAATGCCTTACATCTCTGCATCTATCGTTATTCAGCTCTTGGGTATAATGATTCCTTATTTCCAAAGACTACAACGCGAAGGCGAAAGTGGACGTAGAAAAATGAATCAATGGACCCGTTATCTGACAATCGTAATTTTAGTGTTACAAGGACCAACTTATCTTGCTAACCTTCACGTACAGTTGCCAGAAACTGCTTTTCTTCTGAAAGGTTTCTCGTTTAATATATTTGCAACAATCGTTCTCATTGGAGGTACAATGTTTATCATGTGGCTTGGGGAGAGAATTACCGATCGCGGCTTAGGTAATGGTATATCTCTTATCATCATGGTTGGTATCATTGCAAGACTTCCATTTGCGTTATTGGCAGAAGGTGGTGCAAGAGTCAATCAAACAGCAGGTGGTGGAATCCTAATGCTTATCGTTGAGATGATTATCTTGTTCTTTATCTTTGTTGCGACCATTGCACTTGTGCAAGGTACAAGAAAGATTCCGGTACAATATGCAAAGAGAATTATTGGTAACAAGCAATATGGTGGTGCACGTCAGTATATCCCGTTAAAGATTAACGCGGCCGGCGTAATGCCGATAATCTTTGCTCAGGCATTGATGATGCTTCCACTTATGTTTGCTGGTTTTGATGCTACACGAGGTCTTGCTGCCACTCTTACTAATCCAACCGGTTTTTGGTACAACTTTATTTTCGGTTTGATGGTAGTTGCATTTACTTACTTCTACACAGCAGTAACTGTAAATCCAACAATGATGGCTGAGGACATGAAGAAAAATGGCGGTTTTATCCCTGGTGTTAAACCTGGTAAAAAAACTGTAGAATATTTGGATTCTGTCATGTCGAGAATCACTCTACCTGGCTCAATTTTCTTAGCAATGGTGGCAATTTTGCCTGCATTTGCGATGATGTTGGGTGTTAACAATCAGTTTGCTCAATTCTTTGGGGGAACATCTTTGTTGATTTTGGTTGGAGTAGTTCTAGATACGCTACAGCAAATTGAGAGTCATCTGCTGATGCGTCACTACGACGGTTTAATGAAGACAGGACGTCTTAAAGGCCGTTCGGGAATGTAATTGACTCTAATAAAGTTCTTTAAGTAATGATTAAATTGAAAAACGCAGAAGAGATTGAGTTACTAAGAGAGAATGCTCTCTTGGTTTCAAGGACTTTGGCAGAGGTTGGCAAGCACATTAAGCCAGGTGTAACAACACTTGAACTTGATAAAATTGCTGAGACCTTTATCAGAGATCATGGTGCTGAACCAGCTTTTCTGGGTTACGGTGGATTCCCTTTCACCCTTTGTTTGTCTGTAAACGAAACAGTAGTTCACGGTTTCGCTTCGGACTATCGCCTAAAGGAGGGAGATATTATCTCTGTTGACTGTGGCACAAAGATGAAAGGCTATTATGGCGACTCCGCTTATACTTTCCCTGTTGGGGAGATCTCAGAAGAAAATGCAACTTTGTTGCGTGTTACCAAAGAGTCTCTCTTCAAAGGAATAGAAAAAGCAATCGTTGGTAATAGAATGGGTGATTTATCCTATGCGGTCCAAGAACATGTTGAGAGTTTCGGATTTTCTGTTGTCAGAGAGATGGTCGGACACGGAATTGGAAAGAAACTTCACGAGTCTCCAGAAGTTCCAAATTATGGAAGAAGAGGTGACGGGAAAAAACTTGTTGAAGGGATGGTCATTTGTATAGAGCCTATGGTGAACGCTGGTACACGCTCTGTCTTCCTTAAAGAGGACGGATGGACTCTGAACACTGCAGACAAAAAAAATTCGGCACATTTCGAATTAATGGTTGCAGTAAAGAGAGATAGAGCCGAAATTTTATCTACTTTTGACTTTATAGAGAAAAACAATAACTAAATTGTAAGGTTAACAATATTTTATGCCTAAACAAGCAGCAATAGAAAAAGAGGGAACAATTATTGAGGCCCTGTCAAATGCGATGTT
>JASDTB010000016.1:0-29226 GCA_041441455.1 Bacteroidales bacterium | reverse complement strand
CTCCTCTTGCTCTGCCAACATTATGGCTATCTACCGATCTTGTAAGGTTGTAGTACGAGTATGCATCAAACCTGTCAACCAATTTCTTTCCTTGATAATTTTGGTATGATGATGCGCGAGAGGCAAATAGAAAATTATCATTTTCTTCTGCTTGTGTTTGACAATAACCCTCATAAGATCTGTACGATATCAATGCAATCGATCGAGCGGCAGCCAAGCCACTCTCTCCTCCTCTGATCGAGCTCTGCTCTCCAAACGACTTGTCTGCAAATAGAGCCATTCTTTGCGATTCATTGAAAGCTGTTCCCCATGGACTAACTTGAGCATTGCAGGCAATTAGTACTTGGCTTTTTATCACCTTTGGGTTGATGATGCTCCACTCAAGAGTCTGGAAACCACCAATTGATCCTCCTATAAGTAAATCTATCTCATCAATCTTCAGATGTCTTCTCAATAATTCATGCGATTGCACGATATCTCTCACGGTTACTTTTGGAAATCGTAAAAGATACTCTTTCCCATCAACATCTTTTGACGATGGTCCAGATGATCCATAACAAGAGCCCAACATGTTTGAGCAGACGATTCTGAATTTCTCAGGGTCGATAAGCTTGCCTCTTCCCACAAGCACATCCCACCACTCTTCGGGATTGGAGTTTGCAGTTAGAGCATGACAGATCCAGATAACAGGAAGTTGAGAATCTAAGTTGTTGGAATGGTGGAAACACAAATCTATTGAGGGAAGAGTCTCGCCACTCTCGAAGCGAAACTCTTGGGGGTAGTGATAGAACTCTTTTATCATCTGATAATTAAATGTTTTTAAGTGCTTTATCCAGGTCGGCTTTAATGTCGTCTATGTGTTCAATTCCAACAGAGACTCTAAGCATATTTGGTTTTATACCAGCAGCCTCAAGTGCGGCAGTACTTAGTTGTGCATGTGTAGTTGATGCCGAATTGCTTATAAGTGTTTTGTTGTCGCCTACATTTACAAGGTGGGTAATTAGATCCAGGCTCTCTACAAATTTAGCAGTTTGTTTTCTGTCTCCCTTAATACAAAACGAAAGTACGCCACCAAATCCTTTTTTGAAGTACTTACTTGCGTTGGCATAATTTGGATTTGTTTTTAGTCCTGGGTAGTTAACTGATTCAACTTTAGGGTGTCTCTCTAGCCATTGTGCTAATTCTAAGGAGTTTCCTAAGATTCTGTCCATTCTAAGTGAGAGAGTCTCGATGCCTTGAAGCAATAGGAAAGAGTTGAAAGGGCTAAGTGAGCAACCCCAGTCGCGAAGACCCTCTACGCGCGCTTTGATTGCAAACGCGATGTTGCCAGAAGCCGAGCCTTCACCGAATGTCTCCCAAAATTTAAGTCCGTGGTATGATTCCGAAGGTTGAATGAATCTCGGGAATTTTCCATTGCTCCAATCGAAGTTTCCGCAGTCAACAACAATACCAGCGATACTGTTTCCGTGTCCTCCAATCCATTTTGTAGCTGCATGGGTGATAATGTTTGCTCCATGATCTTTTGGTTTGAACAGATAGCCTGCCCCTCCGAATGTGTTATCAATAACAAGTGGAAGTGAATGTTTTGCAGCAAGTTCAGCGAATTGATCGAAATCTGGGATATAGAAGTCTGAATTGCCAATTGTCTCAATAAAGATCGCTTTTGTACGTGAATCAATTAGCTTTTCGTACTCTTCAACTCCTCCTCTTCCTGCGAATCTAAACTCAATTCCTAATCTCTGAAAGCTTATTTTGAATTGATTATATGTTCCTCCATAGAGTGATGAAGTCGAAACTATATTGTCTCCACTTTCGGCAATATTTTGAATTGCAAGAAATTGAGCCGCTTGTCCCGAAGAGACAGCGACTGCAGCTGCAGCTCCCTCTAATGCAGCTACTCTTTGTTCTAAAACATCAGTAGTTGGGTTTGATAGTCTTGTATAGATATGACCAGCAGCCTCTAACGAGAATAATTTTGCGCCATGTTCTACGCTTTCAAATACAAATGAAGTTGTTTGGTGAATAGGGGTTACGCATGAACCATGAGTTTTGTCTGCAGAGTGACCTGCATGTACTTGAAGTGTTTCAAAATTGGTATATTTTGACATAATGAGATTTTTTTGATGATGATTGTTTTTTTCTAATTGACGGCTTTTCGCCTAAGAAATTTATGGGCTTCCACCCAATGGACCTCACGAAGTGCCCGGAGACTATAAGGATGCATCTTAGCGATGCATTCGCATCATCATCATCGACATGCAAGAAACCATCATAGGAGAGAGGTTGTCTCTTCTATCAAGTAACAATATGTAAGTTTTTTCTTGCATTTTCGAATATCTCAATTGCGAAGATATAAAAACTTTTTTTTTCTGCAAAAAATATTAAATTTGTTTACCTTTGCGCCCAAATTTTAATAGGGTTATGTTTCATCAAGCAACAGAGATAAGAAGAGATTTACTAAAAAGGGTTTGTGATTTATCATTTAGAGGGCGATTAGTAGAGGATATAGACAGAATTCCACTGGAAATTAGACCAAAGGCAAGTGCGTTGTCGCGCTGCTGTATTCATAAGGACAGAGCAGTTCTAAAATACAGATTGATGACAATTCTTGGCTTTAATGTAACTGATGAGACGGACGAATTGACAAGACTTTCGGAGTATGCACAGATGTCTTTAGATAGAGAAGAATTTACTGACGTTATGCTTACTGTTGTAGATGAGGCTTGTAGCTCGTGCGTAAAAAATAATTATATCGTTACTAATCTATGCCGTGGTTGTGTAGGAAGGCCTTGTACATATGCATGTAATAAAAAGGCAATCGCAGTTACCAACAGAGCAGAAATTGATCACTCATTATGTGTGAATTGTGGTCGCTGTGTATCAGCATGTCCATTTAATGCAATTGTTTACACACCAGTGCCTTGCGAAGAGGCTTGCCCTGTGGGAGCAATTTCCAAAGATAGTTTTGGAGTAGAACACATAGATTGGGATAAATGCGTCTATTGTGGACAATGTAAAGAGGCATGTCCATATGGTGCAATCATGGAGAAGACATATCTGATCCAGATTATTAGAGAGATTCAAAGCAAAAAAAGAGTTATAGCAATGGTTGCTCCTGCAATTGCCGGACAATTTGCACAACCTCTTCCACAGATTTTAGACGGAATCAAAGCTTGTGGCTTTGATGATGTAGTTGAGGTAGCGTTAGGTGCTAATGTAACTTCAAAACATGAAGCAGAAGAGTGGGAGGAGAGGGTTCTTGAGCATGGTCAACCTTTTATGACGACCTCTTGCTGTCCATCATATACAAGATGGGCTAAACTAAAGCAACCAGCATTACTTCCATACATTTCAGAGACTCGTACACCAGCATCATATACTGCAGAAATTGTTAAAAATCAAGATCCAGAAGCTGTCACAGTATTCATAGGACCTTGTATGGCTAAACGTGTAGAGGGTTACCACGATAAAAATATTGATTACGTGATGACTTTCGAAGAGGTTGATGCAATGATGAAGTCTAAAGGGATAGACTTATCAGATTGCGATACTTTGACCTTGGACGAAAATATTGAAAAGAGCGGAAGACAATATGCAAGAACAGGTGGCGTTTCATCTTCTGTTTCTCTTTATGTTAAAAATCCAGAATTACTTAAACCAGAGGTTGTTAATGGACTTAATAAGGATAGTGTTAAATTCCTTAAGACCATCTCTTCAACTGGTAAAGCTGAGGCGAATTTGATAGAGGTGATGATGTGCGAAGGTGGTTGTGTTAATGGATGTAGCGTAATCGTCAACCCAAAAGTTGCAACCAGACAGTTACTTGCACTTGATAAGGAACAATAATATTTTAAAAATATAGGGCTATGAAGAGAGACCTTGTCATTTATACGGAAAAGATCAATTGTCAGGACTGCTATAAATGTATTAAGGTCTGTCCTGTCAAGTCAATCAAAGTAGAGGACTTTAGCGCATCTGTAATCAACAGCTCATGCGTCTATTGTGGTAAATGTATACTAGCTTGCCCAGCACATGCAAAGCAATATCGCGAAGAGATTCCCGACGTCCAGGAGTGGGCGGAGGATGGCGAGCCAATGATTGCATGCCTTGCACCTGCATTTGTTGCAGATTTCAATGATGTCCCTTTTGAGTCTTTACTTAAAGCACTCTATTGTTTAGGATTTACAGGTGTATCAGAGACAGCTCTGGGTGCCGATGTTGTGGCGAAAGCTACAAACGACTATCTAAACAGTACCGAAAAGGAGATTGTACTTGCTACATGTTGCCCATCTGTGGTAAATTATATCAAAATCTACTATCCAGAACACGAGCAGTACCTTGCACCTTTTGTCTCTCCAATGATTGCACACACAAGAATGTTGAGAGAGAGTGGATATCGAAACCATAAATTAGTATTCATTGGCCCTTGTATTGCAAAGAAAAAAGAGGCTGATATTTATGGCGATGAGCTAGATGCTGTATTGACATTCAACGAATTTAGAGCGTGGATGGAGAGAGAGGGAATCTACTTTGCCGACATGGATAGAGTTACTCTTCCCGATAATTTTGTGATAGGTGCATCAGAAAGGGCTGGATTGTTTCCAGTTGATAATGGTATGATTAGCACAATGTGCAAAGATGTCAAACCTGTGGATGCTCAATTTATGAGTTTTTCGGGTATGAGACAGGTAATGGAGGTGTGTGGAGAGCTCGCAGAGTGGAAGCCAGAAAAAAAGGTATTTATTGAGTTGATGGCGTGTGACGGCGGCTGCATCAAAGGTCCAGCTACCTCCGACAAATGTGGCATTGCTGCAAAACGAAATAAACTTTTACAAGACTTTGATATTTTCAAAAAATCGGGATTGGCACTTCAACTGCCAGCAAAAGACATCAATTTATCTAACTCCGACTATAAAGTTCCGTATAAAATAAATTGTATCTATAGCGAATCCGAAATCCAGGAGGTCTTGAACTCTATGGGTAAAAAGACAAAAGCAGATGAGTTGAACTGTTCTGGTTGCGGTTATGATAATTGCAGGGCTTATGCAGTTGCCTTATTAGAGGGTAAGGCTGAGAGACAAATGTGTATTTCGCAAATGAGAAAAGAGGCTCAAAATCAAGCGTCTGTCCTCCTGCGAAAGATGCCTTATGGTGTTGTGCTAGTGGATGAAAATCTCAGAATTATCGATACAAACGAGAAGTTTATAGAACAAGGAGGCGAAGAGATTGCAATGATTTCGGAAGCACTTGGAGGGCTGACAGGCGCCGATCTTAAGAAGATTATTCCATATCATAAATATTTTACAGCAGCACTTCACAGTGGCGAAGATACCAGTGAGTTCGATATTAGAGACGGTCAAAACAATATTCACTTATCTATAGTTTCTATTCAACCGAATAAGTTAGTTTGTGGAATTATTCAGAATATGGATGATTCACAATTGATGAAAGAGATTATTTCTGATAAAATCAGAGAGGTGATTAAGCAGAATGCAGAGTCGGTACAGAGGATCGCCTACATTCTAGGGGAGAGCGCCTCATTTACCGAGAGTGTTCTTAAATCTGTGATCGATAAAGACAATAAACAGTAAAATCATGAATGAGCCATTTGCAGAATCAAATGAGAAGTTCTTTATAGAAATTTCTTATAGTCAGCACTATAAAAATGGGCAAATAGTGAGTGGCGATACGTTTATGTCAAAAAAAATCAAAGATGAGACAAGATTTGTAGCTGTATTGTCTGATGGTTTAGGCAGCGGAATCAAAGCAAATGTATTGAGTACTCTTACTGCATCTATGGCTGTAAACTATCGTGAACAGCACAAACCTCTGGTTGAATCATTGATAAGTATCATGGATACACTGCCGAAAGATTCAAAAAAGAACATAGCTTATGCTACTTGCTCTATCATTGATATCGACTATTCAGGTGAGGCAAATATCGTAGAATATGACAATCCGGAATTCATACTTTTAAGGGAGAATAAACACATTGAGCCGAGAAAAAAGAGTATCAAACTTGATACAAAGCAGGGCGAAAGGGTGCTTTTGAACTCTCAATTGATGCTTTTCAAGGGTGATAGATTGATTTTTGTGAGTGACGGAGTTACCCAGTCTGGTCTTGGAATGCGTAATTTAGCCATGGGATGGGAGAGGAGCAAGGTGATAGAATTTGTTTCGGATTATGTAACAAAGCATCCCGATGTTTCTGCAAAGGATTTATCGAAAGTTGTGATGCAGAAGGCTTTACATAACGATATCTTCAAAGCAAAAGATGATATTACCTGTGCTGTTGTCTATCTGCGTGCACCAAGAAAGCTACTTATATGTTCTGGTCCACCATTTGACGAAAAGCAGGATGCATATATGGCTGAGCTTTTTGATAAGTATCCTGGTAAAAAATTGATTTCGGGAGGTACTACTGCCCATATTCTTGCAAGAGAGCTTAATCGTAAAGTTACAGGTGATGGTAGGCAGGCAATTAAGACAAATCTCCCAACAACTGCAAGGATGGATGGAGCAGAGTTGGTAACCGAAGGGATTCTTACCTTGGGCCATTTAGCCGATTTGATACAAGGATTCAAAGAGGATCAACCAATAGAGGAGTCTCCTGCAGCTGAAATTTTAAGATTAATCTGCGAATCTGATATTATCGATTTCTTAGTTGGAACGAGGATTAATGAGGCACATTACGATCCAACTCTTCCAGTAGAGATGGAGATTAGAAGAAACCTGATTAGAAGATTAAAAGTACTTATAGAAGATAAGTTGATGAAAAAAGTGAGGATTAAGTATATTTAATTCAATCACTTCCAAAGACCTTTACTCTTCTCTCTTGCCAATTTTTGAGCTTTTCTGAACACCTCAACATACTTGACATTTGGCGGATAAGTTGCAATTTGAGCGTATCCCTCTTTAACTAGATATTCATTTAGAAATACACCGTTCTCCATATAGACATATGCAAGTGTTCGTCCATACTTGTCTGTTTTTTGGACATCATATTCTAACTTCACCTTTTTACCAGTTAGATAATTGGTGAGAAACTTCTTTGACTCCATTCCAAATGGCTCCTTTTTCTTTCTGCCTGTGTTTCTAGATTCTGGGGCATTGACACCAATTAACCTGATCTTCTCGTCTGCTCCACTCTCATTAATTACAACAAAAGTGTCGCCATCAACTACCCTTTTTACACTTAAGTACTGCTCTTTTTTCGAAGACTCTTTTTTTGATGTCTCCTCCATAATGCACTCTCGCTTGATTTCATCTTGAACAACTTGCGAAAATTGTTCTACCTGTTTGTTTCCAAAAGCAAGAAAAAAGTAGCAAAAGCTAATGTAGATATAGATTTTAGAAATTGTCATATTCTATAGATTTATCTGTTTATAAGTGATTAAAAGTAGTTAATTTTACTTAATTTCAATAAATTTGTTCAATCAAAATTTAAATCATGAAGAGACTACTTATTCTTTCTACCACATTTTTTTTAGTTCTTGGAAGTACTAATCTCTATTCTCAAAAGCGTGACAGCAGAGATCTTCTACCCGAAGGATCATTCCCTCAAGGGATGGAGGGGCCTGCAGTTGATCGTTTAGGGAATCTGTACGCGGTTAATTATCAGAAAAAAGGAACTATTGGAAAGGTTAGTTTTGCTGGTAAAGTCTCTCTATTTGTTACTCTTCCAGAGGGTTCGACTGGAAACGGAATCAGATTCGACAGAAAGGGAAATATGTTTGTAGCCGACTATACGGCTCATAATATTCTTAAAATCAATAGAAAGACTAAAGAGATAGAGGTGTTTGCCCATGAACCTGCGATGAATCAGCCAAACGATCTTACGATTAGTCGAAAAACGGACATTATTTATGCAAGTGACCCTAATTGGAAGGACTCTACAGGTAACCTTTGGATGATTAAGCCAGATGGTAAAGTTGTAAATCTGGAGAGAAACATCGGGACAACAAATGGGATTGAGGTCTCTCCAAATGGAAAGTATTTATATGTGAATGAGTCTATACAAAGAAAGATCTGGAGATACGACATAGCCAAAGATGGTTCTATCTCAAATAAGACTCTCTTTTACTCTTTCGAAGACTTTGGAATGGATGGAATGAGGTGCGATAGTTATGGTAACCTATTTGTAACAAGGCACGGCAAAGGTACAGTAGTTAAGTTATCACCTAAAGGGAAACTTGTAAAAGAGTATATCCTAAAAGGGAAACTAGCGACTAATTTGACATTTTCGCAGGATGAGTCGATGATTTATGTTACAGTTGCAGATAGAGGTTGCTTTGAGACAATATATCTTGGAGAGAACCCTACTTTTTCATCTTCGCATACGACAAAATAAGTCCAAGCACAATTGATAGAGATGCTGCAAAAATGACTTTGAACTCTTCGGGAAGCAAGAAAGTTATTGTGTGTGCAGGAATCCAAAACATAGGAATTGTCTTGCCTACGACAAATTTTAAAAAGCTACTCCAATCGGTCTCGGAAATTACCTCTGTGACCGATTTTGTTTTTCCAGCACATCTTGAATCTATTAATCCATCTGTTATTCTGTGAGCAGCCATAAAGACAGGCCCAAAAGTCAGATTCATAAATGTAGAGATGTAGAATGCTTTAAGTAAGGATGCGGTAAATCCCTCTCCAGCTGGTAGAAAGCCTTTGTCTAAGAGACCAGCAACCCCCGATGTGAAGAGAGAGAACATTAGAACTATCATGACGCCAAGAACTCCCCAGACAGCCATCTTTGGAAGTAGTCCTTTGATTTGCTGCCATTTGCCTGTAACTAATCTTGCGGCAAGAAACTCTCCCATAATCGACAGTATTGCAAATTTGCAGAATCCCATCAAAAATGGATGAGCCTTTGTTGCCTCAGAAAAAATTATCCTAGTATCAGGAATGATCAAGAAAAGTGCTGCACATGCAAGCACTGTAAGCCATATTATTGTTCCGTATTTTGCCATTTTTACTTTTGTTTAACACAAAGGTAAAACATTTGGAACAAAGCTGCTAACCTCTATAGGTAGGCAACTGGTATTTTTTTGGAAATAAGCTTCTCAATACTTTTGATGTATGGCTTCTCCTCCTTGTCGCAGAATGATAATGCAACACCAGATTGACCAGCACGTCCAGTTCTTCCGATTCTATGTACATAGGTCTCTGGAATGTTGGGGATGTCGTAGTTAATAACGCACTCTAGATCTGAGATATCAATGCCTCTCGATGCAATGTCGGTTGCAACAAGAACTTTTGTAGTTCTGCTTTTAAAATTATTAAGAGCTTTTTGTCTTGCATTTTGGGCTTTATTGCCATGAATTGCCTCTGCTTTAATATTACATCTAGACAAGAACTTTACAATTTTATCGGCACCGTGCTTTGTCCTTGTGAATACAAGAGTTGAATCTTCTGCTGATCTTGAAATTAGCTCTTTCAAAAGAGCATTTTTATCGTTCTTTTCAACAAAGTAGAGGTATTGGTCGATAATCTCAACTGTTGATGACACTGGTGTTACAGAAACTTTTGCTGGGTGGTTAAGGATCTGCTCCGATAGCTTAACAATTTCAGGAGACATTGTTGCAGAGAAGAAGAGAGATTGCCTCTTTTGAGGAATAATCTTCAAAATTCTTTTTACATCATTAATGAATCCCATATCTAACATTCTATCTGCCTCATCGAGGACAAAGAAATCTAGGTAGCTTAAGTTAAGAAAACCTTGAGCATATAGATCCAACAATCTTCCAGGAGTGGCAATCAGTACATCAATACCGCCCTTGAGTTTCTTAATCTGAGGAACTTGGCTAACACCTCCAAAAATAGATGTACATCTTATCTTTGAATATTTACCATAGGTCTCAAAACTCTCCTCAATTTGGATTGCCAGTTCACGTGTTGGGGTAACGATTAGTGCTTTTATGTGTTTGTTTCTCTCTCTTTGAGAAACATTGTGAATAATCGGAATTGCAAAAGCAGCAGTCTTGCCTGTACCTGTTTGGGCACAGCCTAGGATGTCTTTGTTGTCTAGAATTACTGGAATTGCTTGTTCTTGAATCGGGGTTGGCATAGAATAACCCTTATCCGAAATCGCTTTTAAGATTTCGGAAGAAATTTTTAGTTCGCTAAATTGCATGTTGCTATTGGGACCTCTTTACGTTAACGGCATTCATTCCTCGAAGTCCCTTTTGTATCTCGAATGTAACCTTGTTGTTCACATCGATAGGAGTCATTAAACCCTTTGCATGAACAAAATATTTATAATTATTGCTAAGGTCTTTGATAAAGCCAAAGCCCTTTTTGGAATCGTAGAATTCAACAATTCCTGTTTTGATATTTGTCACCTCTTCTTGCTCTCTGTTTCGAGGAACTGAGGTCATTATATTTTCTGAATCAATAACAGTCTTAATGTTATTCTCTGGAGGTGTAGCCGAAATTCGTCCGTTTTCGTCGACATAAGCAAGCATATCTTCGAAGCTTTGCTTACCTGTTGTTTTACGCTCCTCTTTCTTACTAAGCTTGTCCTGTCTCTTTTTTAATCTTTTTTTCTCTTTTTCTTTTTTGTTGAATGTCTCTTGTGATTTTGCCATAAAATGATGGTTGTGCTATATAAAGCACATTAGATTAATAAATTATGGCGAGAAAGAAAAATGAAGTATAATTTAGAAATTACAGATACGGAATAATTTATCAGACTACCACGCGGCAAAGCTATGTATAATATATGGATATTCAATAAACAATTTGTTAATTTTGGCATACTTGCTGTAGTATCAACGATTACAAACAATTCAATAAAAAATAATCACACCATGAAAAGATTTAGTTTTTTGGTAATAGCTGCCTTGATTCTAGGATGTTCTTTCTCTTTTGCTCAAGACAAAAGTTTGAAAAGGAAAGTTGCGATTGGCAGATTTTCGAATGAGACACAGTATGCAAAAAGTGTTTTTTACGATAAAGAGAACGATCCAATGGGTAAGCAGGCGTCAGACATTCTCTCTACAAAATTAGCCTCTAGCGACAAATTCCTTTTAATAGAGAGACAAGACTACGATAAAATCGTTAAAGAGGTTCAAACTGGAGGCATAGCTTCGCAAAGAATAGGTGCTGATTATCTTATTATTGGCTCAATCACAGAGTATGGCCGCAAGACAGTAGGAACTCAAAAGGTCTTTTCTAGCAGTAAAGAGCAGGTTGTGGAAGTTGGCTTGAGCGTTAGATTAGTTGATGTCTCGACTGGTTTAATTGTTTATAGCGGAGAGGCAAAAGGCGAAGCGGTGACCGAAGACAAAAGAGTTTTAGGATTCGGCAAGACTGCAGACTTTGATGCAACTTTGAGCGATAAGGCTATCTCTGCAGCAATTACAAAACTTGTTGAGAATATTATCAATACATGTATGGATAATCCTTGGAAGGCTTACATTCTATCTGTAGAGGATGGTTCGTTTATTATCTCTGGAGGAAAATCACAAGGTCTTAAAGTAGGTGACACTTTTGATGTTGTGCTTAAAGGTAAAAAAGTAAAAAATCCGCAGACAGGTCTTGATATTGAGTTGCCAGGAAAAGTTGTGGCTAAGGTTAAAATTGATGCAACTCTAGGCAATACTGCACAAGATGAGATTTCAATGGCATCTTTGGTTTCTGGTGAAATTGAAAAAGAGAATCTTACTAAATATTATATAACTGAGTCTAAATAACTAATATTTAAGCAATGAAAAAGTTACTGTTTATTTTCGCAATCATTCTTGGTTTAAGCTCATGTAGCAACCGTCAGTATATGACATATTCGGCAGGTAAAGACAATGTCTCATATATATTATTGATTGCCCAAGGCGATAAATTAGAAAATGTTGTTGTTAACGTAGACGACAAGAGCCATACTGTAGAAAAGGTTTTTAAGGCTAAGGCCGCTAGAAGAACTGTTCCTGTTGTTGTTACTCCTGGAAAGCATAAAGTAAGCGTCTTCTATCAGAATGAAATGCTCTACAGTGGAGAGATTTATGTTGGTCTACAAGAGACAAAGAAAATTGATATTAAATACTATATTAAGTAATTAACTTTAAAACTACTATATGACAAAACCTACACTTACTGCGGTTGTGGCTTTGTTTGCCGTGATGATTTTATCATCTTGCGGACCAACACAGTTATACAACTGGAAAGACTATGAGAATGCTTCATACAACTATGTAAAAAAGTCCGATGAGGCAAGTCTGAATAAGCTTTTAGCATCATACGAAAATATTATTAACGCGACTCATATGAGAGGTGTGCCTCCTCCAGGTGTATATGCAGACTATGGATATCTTTTGATTAAAAAGGGAGAGATTAAAAAAGGGCTGGAGTGCTTGAAATTAGAGATCTCTATCTACCCAGAATCGAAACCATTCATAGAAAGAATCATTAAAAGAGTGGAACCATCACTAAAGGAGGAGAAGAAATGAGAAGAGTTTTATTAATCTTAAGCATTGTGACGATTACATTATCGTCTTGTACTGCACCAGCAGGAGTAACTAAATTGAAAAGATATGGGGCAATGTATTCGGAAAAACCTACTACAATTCTGATAATGCCTCCAATTAATAGAAGTACAAAGGTCGAAGCTAAAGAGATTTTTTACTCTTCGTTGACTACTCCATTGACATTAAAGGGCTACTATGTTCTTCCTCCAATGTTGACAATGGAGATTCTAAAAGAGGAGAGTGCCTATGACTCTGAGATGTTTATTGAACGTTCAGCTCGTAAATTTGGAGAGGTTTTTGGTGCAGATGCCGTTCTGTTTACAACAATTCACTCTTGGAATAAAACAACAATCGCTTCGCAAATCAATGTGACAATTGAATATCTTTTAAAGTCTGCAAAGACAGATGAGATTCTATTCCATAGAACAGGTGATGTAACAGTTGTTGTTCAGGCGAACTCTGGAAATGCAATTGCAGACTTGATCTCTGGAATGATTATTACTGCTCTGACAAAAGAGTATACAGTTGGAAAACAGTGTAACGTCTATACAATTTCCGACATGCCTCTAGGTAAATACAGTCCTCTTTATATGACCGACAGTACTACTCAAGCTGGCCCTAAGGAGTTTAAGGCGGTAATTAGTAGATAGTGATTTGAAAGTTTGGACCATAATGACTATTTTTGAATATAAATAAAAGTCATTATGGCCGAACTTGATAGTAATTATATTGAGAACTCTGATTCTGTAAATAATTCAAATACAATAGATACTTCAAATCCGATAGATAATTCTAAAACAATAGAGGATTCATCTACTTCCGAAACAATAAACAACTCGAATGATGGCGATGTACATGTCTGCCAGAATTGTGAAACAAAATTCGTTGGTAATTTTTGCCCGAATTGTGGACAATCTAAAGTAGACATTCACAGGCCATTTTCTGTTTTATTGATAGACCTACTTGGAAATGTATATGCATTTGACACAAGAGTTCTTAAAACACTTAAATCATTGTTTCTTAAGCCTGGAGAGATGGCCAATGACTATGTTCATGGACGTCGTGTAAGGTATATGCCTCCATTCCGTTTGTATGTATTTATAAGTTTTATCTTTTTCTTACTTCTTAGCATCTATACACAGAGAAATATCGATAAAAATAAAGATACAGTTCTGGATATAAATAATAAAGAGTTTTTAGCAGTTGCAAAAAATGATAAAGATTCAACAATTGCAACAAGCGTTAAATATGTTGATGGAAAAATTGTAACATCTGTTAAAGATGCAACTGGCAAGGCTAAAGTTGACACGTCGTCGATTAATAATCCTAAGGATTTAAAGAAAGTGAAAGATATTGCGAATGATCCAGGTGCTTTCGTAAATAAATATCTAAGCTATTTCTCTTGGTCTCTATTCATTTTGATGCCAGTATATGCGCTTTTGCTGTGGGGACTATTTAGAAAGGGACAACGATACTATTTGGCACACTTCATATTCTCGATATGTCAACACACTTTTGCTTTTATAATCTTTATAGTGTTGCTCACAATTAATTTGATCTTCCCAGAAAAATCTACAGTTTATGAAGCATGGTTGTTAGTAGGCATCCCGCTATACAGCATTATTGGATCTAAAAAACTATACAAAAATGGTTGGATAAAGACGCTTTTAAAGCTTTTCTTTACATGGTTTGTATATATGTTTATTATAATTTTTGCTATAGCAATAGTTGCATATATACTGGTTCTCAATATGTAGATTTTAAAAGTTGATTACTTTTTCTTTAAATGACCAAATGTAATGCTGATTCCTGTTCTAAAATTTAGTGCAGATGCTTTGATTGGAATCATCTGTTTTGAGTATTCGAATGGAATGTAATCAGCTGCAATGTAGAAGTTAAAACCTTTGGGCGAAAACCCGATTATTCCACCAGCAGCAATACCTTCATTTGCAGGTATTGAGAAATTTAAGCCGGAATAGAACCAGCTACAAGGTTTGAAATTTGAACTAAGCATTAAAGAGATATCTGCTAAATCTTTATAGATTTTGCTACTCAGTAAAGCTCCAAAAGATATTTTTCCATTAGCAATCTCCTGCTCGAACCCCAATAGGAACTCAGGAGCAAGCTTTGTTGTCATGGATTCGCCTCCAGCAACCCTTTTCATATTATAGAGAGTCTTCAAATCTTTCTTTAATGAATCTATTTGATCGTCAAATGAGTCTCCATTATCGGTGTCGAACTGAAATCCGGAAAAGACAAATATTGTGGCAACTTCGCCTTTTGCACTTTTGCTGGCCGACCAGCTAAGGATCCCTAGATTATTAGCTGCAAATGATAGTTTTGCCGATTTATAAGGTCTCCATTCGGCACCAAAGTCTGCCGCGAATCCGTAACCTGTAAAACCTTTGAAGTTTATTGTTTGGTCTGTCCACCCTTTGAAGTAATCTTCTATATTACTACCTACTGTTGATCTATTTTCTAGTCCGAGAAAAGAGGAGTTTACAGTTCCATTTGCATAAACTCTCCATAAATTATCTTGTAGTTCTGCATAGAATCTGTCGTACTGCATGTTGACATGAGAGAGCCCTCCTAATACATTGAGATTGGCTCCTATTCTTAGATTCTCGTTGATTTTCCTTGAATGACCAATAGCTAAATCGATATATGAATAGCTGTTTGTCCTACTTCCTGCTAGGTTGTATGTATTTGTCTCAAGCTTTTTAGCAAGTTCAAAAAGTGATTTAGGTAAAAATGTGTTCGACTCAGTTTTATGGCTAATTGAAAATGATGTATATGACTCATTTTTATGCCTGATTCCAAAACCAGCTACTGTGTGGTTCAGACCAACTCCAATCCTATTATTCTCTTTTAAATTTGCAACCTTGTCGGCAGAGACCGATGGGTGTAGCAGGGTGACAACTTCAGTGCCATGGGGGAAGAAGAGTTTGTCGGCAGAAATCCCATTCGTATTTGCTTTGAAATCTATGCTTGTTAAGCCAGGAAGGCCTATGTAATTAAAATCGTTTGAAAAGGCGGCATTCATTAAGTTTCTGCCAGGAATCTTTTCAAAGAAGTATCCACTCTTTACATTTTGCGCTTTTGCCTCTATTGGACATATCAGCATTGTAAATATGGAGCAAATCGTCATTGCTGAAATGAAGAACAGACTTGGTTGAGAACTGCTATTATATTGATGTTTAGTTGATTTCATATTGATCTGTCTATTTCTTTTTATCTCTGATAGTAATTCCGTCCGATTTATATGCCTTCATATTATCAATCCAAATCTGTTGACTTGCTTTCAGAGGCGAAGATCCCGTACTTCCTCCGTATGAGAGGGTGAATTCAAAAATTATATGTTTTGCCCCTTTGAGTTTCGAAAGATCGGGCACTAAAATTGACATTTTTCCTGTTGCACCAAGCATGTCGCTCGAAGAGGCCGGAACCTCAAGTGTCGACTCATGGAGAATATCGGAGTCGTTGCAAAAGGAGACCTTTATGCTACAAGATAGAGGGATGGTCGTGTGAATATCTCCAGTCATCTCAAGCGAGCCTTTAGCTAAAGAGACGGTATCTATTCCTTTGAAGACATCTCGAAGAGTGTCTTTAAATGAGATTATTAGGCCGCTCTCTGCTTCTAGAAGCGAATAGAGTTCATAATTAACATCTATGTTCGACTGCCTCGAAAAGTGATGTTGTACATTACTTGCATAATCAATTACTGGAGAGAAACTACATTGAATTAGCGATGGTTTGCGTTGCAGGATCTCATTCATGTCTATTTGAGGACCAGTTGTGCTATTCTTTGAGATTGAAAAATACTGACTAGGGAAGAGATCTCCTGAGAGAATATTTATTGTTCCGCTTTTGTCGCCAGCACCTGGATTTTGGCCAATTGTCTTGATCGTAAATGGTATTTTGATTGGTATACCAAAGGAGGTGATTGCAGTTAATCGCATTTGAGGCTCCTTAAGACTAATTACATCGTTTTGGCTGAATGCTTCAAAAAGTGGTTTTAGGTCAAAGTCAAAAAAGTCTCCTAGTGTAGGAATTCTGCATCTGCCCCAAAACTCTTTGATCTCCATGTTCTTTGAAGAGACAGTAGATTTTAAAGATGGACTTGAATTGTTGATAAAGAGAGTCCCTTGAGGGAAGGTAATTTGTAATGGAATCGAGAAAATTGATTTTCTTAACTTTTTAACCGAACCAATTATATTGAAAAGATATTGGTTATTATTTGTTTGCGGATGTTTGATTGAGTATTTGTTAGATGAAATTTTTGTGACATAGGGCGAAAAAGTTGCATCAATTTCGATATCAATATTGCTAGGAAATGTAATATAAAGCTTTGTTGTGTCGTTACTTGGGAGTTTAATATTCTCTAGTAAGAATGTGATGTCAAATATGTTGTTGTCAAGACTAGCGCTATCTAATCTGTCAATTTCTGAAGGAAGGTTAAGATTGATATCCAGATTCTTTACAAATGTTAGTTTTGAAGATGATGGTGTATTATCAGGAATCCCGCTTCTGTCGAACATCATTGGAGATGAGATGTAACTATAGTTTGGAATGGCTAAAGAGAAGAACTTAGACATGTCTGGTTTATAATTTCCTCTGTATGAGAAGTAAAAATATCCGTTTTCATCAATTCCAAGCTCTTCTATCTCTGGCATTAATTCGCTCATCTTCATTGGTTTTACCTCGCCCAATGGGATCTCTATCTTTTGACCAATTTGAAGATCGGTATTTACCTTAGAAAAATCGTATTCGCTGTTGATGCAAGAGTGTATAATTGTCAATATGACCGAAAAAATTAACAGTTTGACGGCATACTGTTTATTTACAATAGATTTCATGTTAATTAGGGTCTAGGGAGTTCTCTCTAAAATTAACATAAAAAAAAAGACTGCCCAAATGAAATAGGACAGTCTTGATAATATTTATGACGAAAGTGTCTACAAACTATTCAAACTTTTGAAGAAGTAGCTCCATAAGTTTAATTGAAGCTGCAGATACTGAAGTACCAGGGCCAAAGATAGCAACTGCGCCAGCTTTGTAAAGAGCATCGTAATCTTGAGCAGGAATTACACCACCTACGATTACCATAATGTCTTCGCGGCCAAGTTTCTTAAGTTCGTTCACAATCTGAGGAACAAGTGTTTTGTGACCAGCAGCAAGTGAAGATACACCAACTACGTGAACGTCATTTTCAACAGCTTGTTTTGCAGCCTCTTCTGGAGTTTGGAACAGAGGTCCCATATCCACGTCGAAACCACAGTCAGCATAACCAGTTGCAACAACTTTTGCTCCACGGTCGTGACCGTCTTGACCAAGTTTTGCAATCATGATACGAGGTTGACGACCCTCTTTCTTTGCGAATTCAGTAACTAGTTGTTTAGCTTTTTCGAATTCGCTGTCATTTTTAACCTCCGAAGAGTAAACACCAGTGTTCATACGAATAATTGCTTTATATCTACCACTTACAGCTTCGCACGCATCTGAGATCTCACCAAGAGTAGCACGTACTTTTGCAGCCTCAACAGCAAGTTCAAGTAGGTTGCCAGTCTTGTTTTGAGCAGCTTCGGTAATCGCAGCAAGAGCAGCTTTTACTTTAGCTTCGTCTCTATTTGCACGAAGTTCTTTAAGTCTTTGAATTTGTGATTCGCGAACCTTTGTATTGTCAACATCAAGAATTTCGAGTGGATCCTCTTTCTCTAGACGGTATTTGTTAATACCAACGATAGTATCTATTCCAGAGTCAATACGAGCTTGCTTACGAGCAGCAGCCTCTTCAATTCTTAGTTTAGGGATACCAGTTTCGATAGCTTTTGCCATACCACCAAGTTTCTCAACCTCTTCGATATGAGACCATGCTCTTTCTGCGATTTCAGCAGTTAGTTTCTCGATGTAGTATGAACCAGCCCAAGGATCAAGTGACTTACATACGTTAGTCTCTTCTTGGATATAAATTTGAGTATTTCTTGCAATACGTGCTGAGAAGTCAGTAGGAAGAGCAATAGCCTCATCAAGCGCGTTTGTATGCAATGATTGAGTATGTCCAAGAGCAGCACCCATAGCTTCGATACATGTTCTTGCAACGTTGTTGAATGGATCTTGCTCAGTTAGTGACCATCCCGAAGTTTGAGAGTGAGTTCTCAAAGATAGAGATTTCGGGTTCTTAGGGTTGAACTGTTTAACGATCTTCGCCCAAAGCATACGTGCTGCACGCATTTTAGCGATCTCCATGAAGTGGTTCATACCAATAGCCCAGAAGAATGAAAGTCTTGGAGCGAATTGGTCAACATCCATTCCTGCAGCGATACCTGTTCTTAGATACTCAAGACCGTCAGCTAGTGTATATGCCATTTCGATATCACAAGTAGCACCTGCCTCTTGCATGTGATAACCTGAGATAGAAATAGAGTTGAACTTAGGCATATTCTTAGCTGTATATGAGAAGATGTCTCCGATAATTCTCATTGAGAATTCTGGTGGATAGATATATGTGTTACGCACCATAAACTCTTTGAGAATATCATTTTGGATTGTACCAGCCATCTCTTCCAATTTAGCACCTTGCTCAAGACCAGCTACGATGTAGAATGCAAGAACTGGTAGAACTGCACCATTCATAGTCATAGATACCGACATCTTGTTCAAAGGAATCTGATCGAACAGAACCTTCATGTCCTCTACACTACAAATACTAACACCTGCTTTACCAACGTCACCAACAACCCTTGGGTGGTCGGCATCGTATCCACGGTGAGTAGCAAGGTCAAATGCTACAGAAAGACCTTTTTGTCCTGCAGCAAGATTTCTACGGTAGAAAGCATTAGACTCTTCGGCAGTAGAGAAACCTGCATACTGACGGATAGTCCAAGGATTCATTACATACATTGTGCTGTAAGGACCACGCAAGAACGGTGGAATACCGGCTGCGTAATTCAAGTGCTCAAGTCCTTCCAGGTCAGAAGAGGAGTAAACTCCCTTAAGTGCAATTTGCTCCGGAGTCATCCATGCAGACTGATCAGCAGCATTCTGAGCAGCACCTCCGGTATATTTTATATCTGAAAATTTTGGACGCATTTTTTTTCTGTTTTTTATTACTATTTAATACCTAAAAGAGCTTGATACGACTTAAGTGTTTCAAGTACATTGCTTTTCACATTGATAAATTTATCAATGCCTTTTGCAGTAAGCTCATCTTTGCATGCAGGGTCACCTGCAACTACAACGATTGCTTTGTCGCCAGTTAGTTGAGCAATTTGAGGAACTGCCTCTAAGTAATCATCATCAGAAGAACATGCTACGATAATGTCGGCTTTAGCCTCCATAGCTGCTTTAACACCCTCTTCAACAGTAGCAAAGCGGTTGTTGTCGATAACTTCAAAGCCGGCTACAGCGAAGAAGTTGCATGAGAATTGTGCACGTGCACGGCACATTGCCAAGCTGCCGAAAGTAAGCATAAACGCTTTAGGAGTTTTGCTACTTTGTTCAGTTTTAAATCTCATCTCTTCGAAAGCTTGAGCTCCACGATATTTTTCTAGTGGCTCAGCGATTTTCTCTTTGCATCCACAATCACAAGCAGCAGCTCCACGTGTTACAACTTTAGCTGTAACATCTTTGTCTGCCTTCTCTGTGAAGTTTGGATATTGGTTGGTACCAAGTAAAATCTCTCTACGAGTTGCAATATTTTGGTCTTTCTTGTTTGCAGCAGCTTTGATTTCAGACTGAACGAAACCAGCTTTGAAAGCCTCGGTGTATCCACCTTTCTCTTCGGTTTGTTTGAAAAGATTCCAAGCGTTCTCTGCAATAGAAGCGGTTAGACTTTCGATATAGTATGATCCTGCAGCAGGGTCTACAATTTTATTAAAATGTGACTCCTCTTTAAGAATGATCTGAACGTTTCTTGCAATTCTGTTGCTGAATTCAGCTGGTTCGCGGAACATATAGTCGAAAGGAAGAACCTCAAGTGAATCAACACCTGCAATAGAAGCACTCATTGCTTCAGTAGTACCACGAAGCATATTTACATACGCATCGTAAACTGTCATGTTCCATTGGCTAGTTACAGCATGAATCTTCATCTTTTGAGTGCACTCTTTTTGAGCACCATACTCCTTAACGATGTTTGACCATAGCATTTTAGCAGCGCGGAATTTACCAATCTCCATGAAGTAGTTTGCACCTACTGCAAAAGTAAATTTGATTCTTCTAGCTGCCTCTTCTGCAGCAATACCTGCCGAAGTTAAGATGTTCATGTATTCGCTACCCATTGAGAGTGCAAAGCCAAGCTCTTGAACTAGAGTTGAGCCAGCATCATTCAATGTGTAAGCTTCAACACCTACGACTCTGATTCTACGATAATCAGCAACTAAAGCGATACACTCTTTTAGAGTATCTACATAGTTAGCACAACAGAAATTTCCAGTTGTGTTAAGTGTTCTGATAGGGTCGAAATCGAATGAAGCATAAACATTCTCAGGGTTTGCGTTGCATGATTTTACATATGCAATAAACGCTTTAATCAAAGATGGGGTTGCACAACCACAACCTTCGAAGTTAATCTCAATCTTTTCTGGATTGATGCCCTTAAGAAGTTCTGCCATTTGAGATTCAGAAATCTCTTTGTTTCCATCGATGCAGAAACCAACTGATTCAACACCTCTTTTAATGCCGTCAACGGCTTGTTTATTGGCTTTTTCGAAGCTTTCCCATGCGCAGTAACCTTGGCGAACAAGCCAGTTGTTGTCGGTTCTAGTTCCTCTTACGAAAGGAAATTCGCCGGGAGCCGAATTTAAATGTTTAAGATCTTTGAGATCTTCGGCGCGGTAGTACGGACGAACAGCAAAACCCTCTTGTGTCTTCCATACGAGCTTTTTCTCGTAATCAGCGCCTTTCAGGTCCTTAGTTATCACCTCTTCCCATTGTGGAGTAGAAACAGGTGGAAACTCAGCAAATAATTTTTCTGCCATATTTGTGATTTTAAATGAAAAATGTTACCAAAAATGTTCGGCAAAGGTAGAAATTCTTTCTTAAAATTAAACCTTTTGTTTACTTATTAATCTAAGTATGTGAAAAAGGAAACCCGGTAATATCATTATTTTGATAATCACCGGATTGATACTTTTTTCATAGTTCTTTGATTATTCCGATTTTTCGAGGTTATTGGCCTCTTCTGCATAATTCAGTATGTCGGCATCGTTTTCCTTAGCCACTTTATTTTCCAGTTTAGTTTTGGTTTTAGGTTTTTGAGTTTGAGTTTTAGTTTCGGTGCCGACATCTGACTTTCTTTCGTGCAGTACAGCCTTTCTTAACTCGAAGTTCTGACCTAAATATTTCTTCCTCACTTCTGGATTGTTTGCAAGCACTTCGGCAGTTCCACTTTCAAGAATATTTCCTTCATAAAGGAGATATGCTCTGTCTGTGATAGCCAACGTCTCGTGAACATTGTGGTCTGTTATTATGATTCCTATGTTTTTTGTCTTTAACTTGGCAATGATGTGTTGAATGTCTTCAACAGCTATCGGGTCAACACCAGCAAATGGTTCGTCTAGAAGAATGAATTTTGGATCGATAGCCAAAGCTCTCGCGATTTCGCATCTTCTACGCTCACCTCCAGATAGTTGTATTCCATAGCTCTTTCTTACTTTGTGAAGATTGAATTCATCAATAAGCATCTCAAGTCTCTCCTCTCTCTCCTTTTTCGAAAGATCCGATAACTCCATTACCGACATGATGTTATCTTCAACACTAAGTTTGCGGAAAACAGATGCCTCTTGAGCAAGATAACCTAACCCTTTTTGGGCTCTCATGTACATTGGAAGCGATGTTATCTCTTCGTCATCGAGGAAAATTCTGCCTGAATTCGGTTTTATCAATCCGGTAATCATGTAGAAGCTTGTAGTCTTTCCAGCTCCATTTGGACCTAACAGACCAACAATCTCTCCTTGTTCTACCTCAATGGAAACTCCCTTTACGACAGTACGGGCACCGTATTTCTTAACAAGATTGCTGCAGTGTAAACGCATTTTAAATTCTTTTATATTACTTGATCTCGAGTTTCAGGTCGTTTTGCAACTCCCTAAGTTCAGGATTATTCTCGAGCAAAAACTTTGCCTTTTCTTCGGGCATATATAATTTGTTCTCTTTTTGTTCATCTTCATGAACAATATCGACAACTAAATTTGCAGAGTTATTATTTAACTTAAATTTCAAGAAGCTGTTCATTCTCTGAATACAGTTCGCCTCTATCCACTTCTTTTGAGCCTCATTGCTAACTAAAAATACAATCTCATTGCCACCCTCATATTTTGGAGGATTTTGCAAAATCGCACTTGCAAGGCGAGGAGTCTTCTTCTCGTTTTCGGCAAGTTCTGGCCAAACTTTTAGAATCTTTTCGAGATCGAATGGCTCTTCTCCTATCTCTCTAGAGACATGTACTGGTGTGCTATTGACATCTTTTTCTGCCTTAGCTAAAAGATTTTTGATAGACATTGTAGATGTCTTAGTCGCTTGCTCAGCAGGAGCCGGAGTTGCTTCAGGCGTTGGAGTAGGCGTAGGCATTGCTTCTGGTGCTGAAGCAGCCTCTGTTGAAGGAGTTGTTGGCTGAGCTGTTACAGCTTCGCGAGCTGGAGCTTGTGCTTGAATTTGTGGGGCAGAAGCAGGCGAGACAATTCTAGCTAACTTGATTAAAGTGAACTCAGTATGTAGTCGCTGATTGTTGCTGATTTTGTATGACGATTCGCACGAGGTTGTAATCTCCAATGCGGCAAAAAGTAATCCGGCTGAACATTTTTCGGCCTGATCTCTATATCTTTGCGCCACGGTAGGAGAGACCTCCAACAGTGATGCAGTCTCTCTCTCCTTCGACATTAGGAGATCTCTGAAGTGGCTGCTTAGCCCTCCAATAAAATGAAGCGCATTGAATCCTTTAGAGAGGATTTCGTCGAAAACCATTAAAATCTCTTTATAGTTTCCTTCCAAAATCATCTCAGTCACTCTGAAATAGTATTCGTAGTCAAGAACATTGAGGTTTTTGATGATTTGATCATACTTCAACTCTTTCCCACAGAACGCCACCATCTGGTCGAAAATCGTAAGGGCGTCACGCATCGCACCATCAGCCTTCTGAGCTATGATATGAAGAGAGTCGCTGTCTGCAGTTATGCCCTCTTTTTCTGAGATATTTTTCAGATTGGAGACGATGTCTTCGACCGAAATTCGGCTGAAATCATAAGTCTGACAACGAGAGAGAATGGTAGGAATGATTTTGTGCTTCTCAGTGGTGGCCAGAATGAAAATTGCGTGAGCTGGTGGCTCCTCAAGTGTCTTAAGAAAAGCGTTGAATGCCGCTTGAGATAGCATATGGACCTCATCGATGATGAAGACACTGTATTTGCCAATCTGCGGAGGTATTCTTACCTTTTCGTTGAGCAACCTGATGTCATCTACCGAGTTATTAGATGCAGCATCGAGCTCATGAATGCAGTAAGATCGCCCCTCAGCAAAAGAGACGCACGATTCACAAACCCCACATGCCTCCATTTTGTCGGTTGGATTGAGACAGTTGATGGTCTTTGCAAAAATTCTAGCACTGGTAGTCTTACCGACACCCCTTGGTCCACAGAAAAGATAGGC
Source organism: Bacteroidales bacterium (assembly GCA_041441455.1). Lineage (GTDB taxonomy): Bacteria > Bacteroidota > Bacteroidia > Bacteroidales > UBA932 > JAFIHK01. The sequence goes on along the minus strand of JASDTB010000016.1, from coordinate 5,125 downwards.
GTGAGCCAACTGTCCGCGAACGATTGAGTTCTGAAGAGTAGCAGCTATATTGCTTTGTCCGATAACGGATTCGAAGCTATCCGGCCTGTATTTTCTGGCCGAAACAATAAATCTTTCCATACTCGACAAAAGTACAAATTTTTATCTAATTTTGCGATTACATAATAAAACAGTTATGAGACGATTATTTATTGTATTAGCGTCGCTTGTGGTTTCTGTTTCAGCAATGGCACAGCCAGTATTGAAAGATCTAAGAAACAATTTCAAGAACTTTTCGGCAAAAACAACTATGGTGGTTCTTTCGCCGGACGGGATTGTTGACGCAGCAATCCGTGATGCTGTCACCAAAGGGTGGAAGCTTTCTCCTTATAAGTTTTGCAACTACAACGAGTATGAAAAGATAAAGAACGACACTTCTTTCTTCTTTTTAATTAAGACAGACGGCCGTCAGAGAAGAGAGGCAGAGCCAGGAATAGAATACCTGACATTGGTTAAAGGCGGATACGAGATGCGGAATTCAATCGAAAGACATCCAGAACTCATCTCTCTACCACTTCGTTCGCTCGATGAGGACCATTTTAATGTATCGTATGCACCTGCCTATATCTCAATTTTTCAAAACTATATCAGAAAAATTCAGAGAGGTGTTTTACTAGCGTTCACAGGTGAAATGTCCTATACCGATTCTCAGGACGGAATAGAAAATAAGACAATACTATTCAACACTTCTGACCTTTCATTTGTCCCTGAACCTGACGAAATTAAATGGATGTTTCGCTCAAAAGGATATGTTGTAGAGGAGGAGAAGATTTCTGAGGCATTGGACAAAGCCCTGCCAAATCATATTGTTTCGCTTGTGATTGCTCCGCGCGATATCCCAAAGGGTGGTGTTTGTTATAAGTTATTGATTTCAACAGATACTCACGAACTTCTCTACTATAAGAAGCATAAATTGGGCAACAGAAATCCTAGAGGATTCTCTAGAGACGACATCAAAAGAATCTCCATACCTTATCAGCACTGATGACATTATTTACCGATAAAAGCGAATGTGGGCTTAGGTTTGCGTTCCGCAGGGTTGTATCGCCCGTAGCCTATTGCGCTCTTAGTATCAAGACTGGAACCAGAGACGAAAATCCATTTCATAATGGGATAGCTCACTTCACTGAGCACATGCTTTTCAAGGGTACCGAAAAGAGAAAGTCGGGGGCCATTAATAGTTATCTCGAGAAATTGGGAGGAGAGCTCAATGCCTACACAACAAAGGAGGAGACAGTAATTCATGCGACAGTTCTTGCAGAGGATCTTCCTAAAGCGTTAGAACTTCTGTCGGATATTGCCTTTAATTCAATCTTTCCCGAAAAAGAGATTCAAAAGGAGAGAGGTGTCATTTTAGAAGAGATTAGCTCTTATAAAGACTCTCCATCCGAACTGATTTTTGATGACTTCGATGAGTTATTGTTCGCTGGCCACTCTTTATCAATGCCGATTTTAGGTACTCCAAAGTCTATTAAAAAGATAGATAGAGATGCGTTAATCAACTTCACTCGCACCCATTTTAGGATTCCAAATATGAGCCTGTCGATTGTGGCAGATATTGATTTTGAAAAGGGTAAAAAGCTTGCAGATAAGTATTTTGCGCAATATGCCTCTACTGAGCCTGAGGAAAATTCTTCCGATTCAGCCAATTATTCATTTGCTAAAAATGATTCACAAAGAGACATTGTCTTGAATAAGAAGACATTTCAAGCTCACTGCATAATTGGCTCTAAGGCTTACTCCTTTTATGATAAAAATCGTCTTCCAGCGGCCCTTCTTACCAACATACTTGGTGGTCCTGCGCTGAATTCAAGACTGAACTTATTACTGAGAGAGAAACACGCCTTAGCGTATAGCGTAGATGCATCATGCACTTCGTATGCCGATACCGGAATCTTTTCGGTCTATTTTGGTACAGACAAATCTAATCTGCAAAAATGTCGCGAATTAATCGAAAAGGAGTTTGCGCTTTTCAGAGAAAAGGAGATTAGTGCTATTCAGTTAAAGGCTGCAAAAAAGCAGCTATTGGGACAGTTGGCAATCTCTTCGGATAATGCGGAGTCGCAATGTTTGAATATGGGTAAATCGCTTTTGGTTTTTGGGAAAGTGGAGCCTATTGCAGAGATCAGAGCAAAGATTGAGGCAATTTCTGCTGAAGATATTCATAGGGTAGCAAATGAGATGTTTTGCTCAGATTCTTTATATTCAATTATTTATAAATAGAGGAATCATATTTATTGAGCCATGACAAATGTAGATAACTATATTTCTATCCATTCAACAGCTAACGATGAGGTGTTGGAATGGATCACGAGGCAGACAAATTTGAGGACAAATCATGCCAGAATGTTGTCGGGGAATGTTCAAGGTAAACTACTTGAGTTTTTCTCAAGGATGGTTGCGCCTCAAAGGATCCTTGAGATTGGTACATTTACTGGCTATTCTGCAATTTGTCTGGCAAGAGGTCTTCGTGATGGTGGAGCAATGGAGACTCTTGAGCTTAATGATGAGTTGGAAGACATTATAAGAGAGGGCTTCGAACGTGCGGGGTTGTCGCAGCAGATAGACCTTATCTTTGGCGATGCCAAAGAGAGTATAAAGCGTCTAAATTACATGTACGACATCGTTTTTATTGACGCCAACAAAAGAGAGTATTGTGAGTACTATGATTTAGTCTTCGACAAAGTTCGTAGTGGTGGATACATTCTTGCCGACAATGTTTTGTGGGATGGTAAAGTAGCGTTGGAGAACCCTCCAAAAGATGCCCAGACAACTGAATTGATAAGATTCAACGAGCTAATAAAAAATGACCGCCGCGTTGAGAATGTTATCATTCCGCTTCGCGACGGCCTAAATGTTATAAGGAAAAAGTAACCTCCATCTTATATTTCCATCTTCCGAAATAGAGGTTTCCTCCTCTCCACTCAACCTCTCCCCGTTGGAAATCAACAGTCTCGCTTCGATGGTGGATTTTTGCAGGGTAGAAATCACCCGAAATTCCGTCATTCACAATTAGTCGATAGGCATCCAGCCCTTTTGTAAAGAAGTAATATGAGTCTTGGTCGTCAATGCTCCCTTTTACTCTTCCGAACGATTGATCAACAGGAACCCATCCGATTCCTTCGAAGTAGGCCTCAGCCCAGTCGTGCAGATTTTTGTTTCCAGGATGCAGCATCCAGCCAGACTCCCATTTTGCTGGGATCCCTGCGTATCTCGCCATTGTTATAAATAGCAAACTTACTTGCCCACAGTCACCATGTCTGTTCGATAGGACATACTCTGGAATGTTCGCAATAGTTGAATACTCTCTTGCGCTTGCCCAAGGGAAGCGACTGTCTATCCACTCATAAATCTTGCGTGCTTTGAGGTATGGATTTGTCTCATCTCCAATAGCCTCTTTTACCGCAGACTTAATGTTTTCGCTAAATGCGATGTGTGGTAGCTGTTGAGAAGTGTAATTTTTATAGATCGCAGATGTTGTGTCGTAAGGTTTTGCCTCTTGTGGCGCAAAGTTATACCATCTGGCGAATGAGTTGTATTTGAATTCGTATGTGAAGACTAACGGCTCTCCTGCTTTAGCTTTTCCCTCCATATAGATACTGCTGTGGAGAGACTCAACAGGCGAGATTAAGTATTTACTATCACTTGCAGAAAGTAGTTCGATGCCCGTATGGGCTGCTTTGTCTCTTCTTGGATAAGGCATCCAAACTCTTACGATTTCACCATCAGGAACTTGATCTGGTTTTACAGTAAGTGTGTATTTGATTGTGACTTTGATTGGATCGAAGAGACTCTTTTTGCTCTGTTTTGCTTTTTGTACTAGCTGAGGTATGTGCCAAGCTAAGAATCTGTTAAGACTGTCCGACTGCCCTCCGTTAGGTTCTGTGAAGTATTTTGCAGCCGAACTGTCTATGCGAAACAGATTTCTGCCAGCGGCGTAGAAGTATTTTTTCTTGCCGTCTATTACCATATGTTCTAGAGCATTGCTCTTCTCCCAATTGGCAATCTCCTCTGGCGTAACTTGAGGATGGTATTTTTTGAGATATGAAACAACCGTCGTGTCGTCTGTGTCGAAATCTTTTCGAATTCTCTCCATCAAGTCAATCTTGAAGTTGAGGTCGTACCTCTCTTTTTCGGAAAGAGAGTCGGAGGTGAGCGCGAGGCGGATCATCTTTGCAGCCTCAGTAAATTCTCCTTTTGCCATTGTTTTGTCGATGTCGTCGACAGTTGGCAAGGTGGTCCTTCCGTTATAGCTGCAGGAAAAGAGCAGCGCAGACAGAAGTCCGGCACAGATCAGACGAAGTTTCATAATATGTTTAGTTTAGTTGGATTACTTGCAGCGCTCGTAGTAGCTTCTGTCTCTGGTATCCACTCTGATCTTCTCACCTTGGTTGATGAAAAGTGGAACCATGATTTCGGCACCTGTCTCAAGGGTAGCCGCTTTCTGAGCGTTAGTCGAAGCTGTGTCTCCTTTTACTGCTGGCTCGGTGTAGGTAACTTCCATTTCAACGAACTGAGGTAACTCGCAAGTTAAAACTCTCTCTTCGTCTGCTAGGAACATCATCTCCACATATTGCCCCTCTTTCATAAGGTCTGCGTTGTCTACCATCTCCTCTCCAAGCTGAATTTGCTCGAAGGTTTCGTTATGCATGAAGTTAAATCCCATGTCATCTTTATAGAGGAACTGATAAGGTCTTCTCTCAACGCTGATAATTTCAATTTTTTCGCCCGCTGTGTAGGTGTTTTCAAGGATTCTTCCGTTCTCTAGGTTGCGCATCTTTACCTTTACGAATGCGCCGCCTTTTCCTGGTTTAACGTGTTGAAACCAAGTAATTGAACATGGTTTTCCGTTGAAATCGATACACAAACCATTTTTAAAATCTGCTGTAGTTGCCATATGTTTTCTTTAAATTTGGCGCAAAGATATTAAAAATTTGCAATAAAATTTTTCACTTTTTTTTGCAAATACCGAAAATAGTGCTACTTTTGCAATCCCAAAACCAAACGGTGCCATAGCTCAGTTGGTAGAGCAAAGGACTGAAAATCCTTGTGTCCCCGGTTCGATTCCTGGTGGCACCACAAGAAA
>JASDTB010000015.1:1692-4770 GCA_041441455.1 Bacteroidales bacterium | reverse complement strand
GGATTACAAATAGATGCCAAACGTGAGAAAATTTCAGATTTAAGGTTTCAAGTTTTAATTTATCTGAAGAAACTAATTTTGGTAATATAACATCAGAATGTTTAATATTTTCCAAATAGTATTTAGCGATTTCTTGGCGACATTGATTATTAGCATCAAGTCGAGGTAATTTTGTTCGTAATACGGCAGCTTGAATTTCATCCAACCGAGAGTTAAGTCCCTGGTAGTCATTTTTGTATTTTTTTCTCGAACCATAGTTTGCCAAAGCACGAATAATGGAAGCAAGTTCATCATCATTTGTAGTAACAGCTCCTCCGTCACCTAAACAGCCAAGATTTTTGCCGGGATAAAAACTATGTCCCGCAGCATGCCCTAATGATCCAGTTCGCTTTTCCTCATAAACTGCACCTATTGCCTGAGCATTGTCTTCAATAAGTTTAAGATTGTATTTATCAATTAATAGTTGAATTTCATGATTCATGGCGTTTTGACCATATAAATGAACAAGCATAATCCCTTTTGTGCGTTCAGTTATTTTTTCTTCAATTTTGGATGAATCAATATTATAAGTTGAGATATCCGGTTCGACTAAAATAGGTATTAGTCGGTTATCGGATATTGCAAGAATTGAAGCTATAAAAGTATTGGCAGGAACAATAATTTCATCTCCTTCATTAAATACTCCAATTTCAATATATGCTTTCAAAATTAATCGTAAAGCGTCCAATCCATTGGCAACTCCGATACAATGTTTTGTTCCAACATAATCGGCGTATTCTTTTTCGAACGATTCAACTTCATCTCCCAACAAGTACCAACCAGCATCTAAAACACGCTTGACGGCTTGGGATAGCTCTGGTTCGAAGCTATCATTTATCGCTTTAAGGTCTAAAAATTTGATCATTTAACTATTATTGTTGATTACTTTAATAATATCTTCTTTTATAATTAGATAATCTTTTGGAAAATAATGACCAATCAAATCTAATTCAGTTTCACTAATAATTTTAACGCCAAATTTTTTATGAAAATTGATTACTTTTATGTTATCTTTTCTTATATCCATATGGCATCGCTTAAATCCTAGATTAAAAAATGCAAAGTCATAAATTAATAACGCAGTCTCAAGAGCAGCATATCTTGTCTTGTCTTCATTTAAAATCCAACTTCCCCAACAAAAGGAATCTTTATCTCCTAAAAAGTCATATATTCTAACTGTCCCAATTGGTAGTGAATCAATTTGACGATGAATAATAAAATAATATTCAGTTCCTAAAATTTCTCTTTTTTTATATTCAATCAGCCATTCTCTTTGTTTAATAACATTACCGTCAATTTTTGATAAATGTTTATTATATCTTTTATCAACTCTCAATGAATGAATGAAATTAGCATCGGTGAGTTGAGCTAACCGCAAATAAATTGTTTTTCCTCTAAGTTCCATATTGGTGTTTATTTTAATCTCTGAGATTCAAAATATTAATTGAGAGATCTTTAAAAATAGTCTCGATATACTCAGTTGATAATTGCAGGTACAAATGAATTTACTCTAATAATCTTAATATTGAATGCGAACATCCTCATAATTCTTATATTTTGCGTAATCTTTATATTCTCGAATGTAGTCATTTTCATCATATTTATGCGAAGCCAGTACCATGCAAATGGAGCCTGATGAAAATTCAAATAATTCACGCCAAATGCCTGGAACTATTAATAGACCATAATTTGGCCGATTCAGTCTTACAATTTTTTTATTTGTTCCATCATCTAGCATCACTTCAAAGCTTCCACTGGTAGCTACAATTAACTGATTTAGTTCTTTATGTGCATGTCCGCCACGACTTTCTCCGCCTGGTATATCGTAAAGATAGTATATTCGTTGAATGTTGAATGGTATATTTTTCCCTCCTTCAACAATGATTATATTTCCGGCAGGATTGTGAATTTTACTTAGCGGTAATACATGACAATCGTAAACACTAGAATTTTTCATAGTCCTTTGTAAATTAAGAATGTAGGATATTCGCGGATGTAATCTTCTTCAGAAAATGGAGTAGAACTTAAAACCATCGCCAATGAATTAGTCGAAAAGTTCTGCATTTCACGCCAAATTCCAGTAGGGAGATATAAGCCATAGTAGGAACGATTCAGAGAATAGATTTTTTTTTCTTCCCCATCATCTACTAAAATATCAAAACTTCCGGAGAGAGCTACAATTAGCTCCTGTTGCTGTTTAAATGCATGTCCTCCTCGTACCTGTCCTCCTGGCACATCGTAAATCCAATAAGTACGTTCAATTTTAAAGGGGATGTGTTTTTCCTCTTCAATAAATGAGAGGTTTCCACGTGGGTCTTCAATTTTAGGAAGATTGATGAATTTTACATCGGATAAGGTTGTGTTCAATATATTAATTTTTGCGAACTGTTAATTTGTGAATTGAATAAAAGCCCAAATTATGCGAAAGACTCTATATTGTCGATAGTCGACGTGCTGTTAAAACGGTTCGTCGACAAAATATAAATATCGCGAATAAATGCAATATATACGAAAGTTTATAAATGATGCGTTTTCCGTAAAGGTTTAAATGTTGTCAAAGAAGTTTTGAAAAGGTTGCCCTGCTAGTAGAAATGAAATGTTACCAAGAGTTGTCGCTCTGTCACTCTATCTCCCAATTGTCTAGTCTCCCCTGCTATTCCGGATTTGTAATTTGTAACTTTTTGTCTGAGGCTTAGTAAGCAGTATTGGTTAAAATCTAAATTGTGCCTCTTAACTTTATATCTGTGATATTCATGGTTTTATAAGTTTGCTTTCGCTGGTTATGCATAGTTATAAGTTTAGTAATATTAACTGTTGTAGCAAAATAATATTCAGGTCTTGCAGCATCATTTGTAGTCTAACCTTAAACCTTTACAGCTCTGGGGCTTTACTTTTAAGTTTGGTATTTCAATTTTATGCCTATGCAGAATTACTTGCATTAGTGCGTTATACAGATTGTTCGGATTAAAAACTGGCTTTAACTATAATTTATAAATAAGCCTAGATATCCGCTGGTGTTACCTTGTAGTTTAAATTTAG
>JASDTB010000015.1:0-1682 GCA_041441455.1 Bacteroidales bacterium | reverse complement strand
TCTATAAACTCGCTGTCAATTTGAAACCGTGAACTATCGGTTAGTGTGGCCATCATATTTAAGTTGATAAAATGTGTCTGGAATAGCTTAATTATAAATCAATAGTTTTTTTTATTGATTCCAAGTTTAGTAACTACTGCAGCAGTTGGCAAACCAATGTCGCTTAATCCAATAACTTGAGCAATTAAAGTTAATATCACAAAGAATTCTGGTTACTCCCATTGAGTGTAACCAAATTTTGCTGTAATTCCCATGCAACTAAATTTTATCCCCGGCAGACCATACCAGTAAGGCTTTGGTCTTGTCGGGGATATATTGCGTCGCTTCTTCAGGTGAGACGGCTATATATCGAATCTTGAACGAAACACTTTCTTCTGCTTTTCTTACTAGTTTGTTGAGAAATTCGTAGTCGAAATTTTTGCCAACTAATAAGAGGTCCAAAATATTACCCGGGTTGCCCTGAGCAAAGTTGTTGATGATGTATCCTTTATCCAACTCACCTATATGATTTACAACATTATCAACAATTTCTTCAATGCCCACATATTTTAAAAGTAGGCGATGCATATCTTTAAAATAAGGGTGATTTGTATTTGCCTTGTAAACCTTTTTGTTTTGCTCTGTTTTTGACTCTAATAGCTTTGCATCTTCAAATCTGTTTAGCTCTTGTCGTATTCCATTAGTACTCTCTCCAAACTCTTCTGCTAAGTTTCGAAGATAAGCTGTAGTATCGCTATTGATAAAAAATTTTATCAACAGCTTAATACGGGTTTTGGATGTTATAAGGCTTTCAAGCATAATTTCGAGCACATTTATTACTCAAAAACAATTCGAAATTAAACAATTTTTGGAATAAACCTATATTTATTAATATTTGGAATAAAATTTTCTTCAAGATATGGCACTAAAAGAACTAAGCCAGCACCGAAAATAAGACCCAAGAATGAAAATACTATTATCATCACTATTCTACTTGGTTTACTTTTCTCAATCGGAACAAAAACAGGTTCGATAACTGTAAGTATTGGACTAGTTTCTGTGACTGCAATCTTTGCCTGTTCTTTCTGCTTGGCTAATTCAGTATATATTCCTAATAATAAAGTGTATTCAGACATTAGTTTTTCCTCTTGTGTTTTTGCCACTGCTGAAGTAAAACTCTTGTTTGCATCTCTATATCTTGCAAGCTCTGCCTGTTTTGATTCAAAATTTCTTTTGCCCTCTTCATAATTCCGCTCAACAAATTCAAGATTCTGAGCAACCTTTTCGACTTTAAACTCTGTAATGTATTTTTGGAGCAACTCTTGTACCCTCTGAGCTAATTCAGCTGCCAATAGCGGTTCTGGCATATTTAAAGTAATCGAAACATAACCATCTTTTTCATTTACATCCAAAGATAAATTTTCGTTCACAATTTTGAGGACATCTCTTTCGTCTTCTGTCAGTGATTTTATAAGTGAACTTTCGGATTTAATAGTATCCAAAGATTTACCCCTTATGGCTTTCATTATAACTTTTGGTAAGCCAATTGTATATTTCTTTATTGTACAAATCAAACTAAACTTTTGGTACTTTTCGTTGGTATAGTAATCATATAATGTTATTGGCTGCACAACTCCTGTGAAGTGATAGTTTGAGTAAATGAGCTCTTTTTGAAAGTTGATGTTTGTCATAATTGTGGGATA
>JASDTB010000014.1:0-30215 GCA_041441455.1 Bacteroidales bacterium | reverse complement strand
GCGACCCTAACCTTGGCAAGGTTATGCTCTACCAACTGAGCTATTTCCGCGTTTGGGATTGCAAAGATATTACAATTTTTTTTCCCTCCAAAAAATTTTTACACTACCGTCTGAAATTCTTTCAAAAATCTTATATCATTCTCAAAGTAGAGTCTAAGGTCTTTAACTTGCCATTTTAGCATCGCGATTCTCTCGACCCCCATTCCGAAAGCAAACCCTGAGTATTGAGTACTATCTATTCCTGAGGCTTCCAACACATTAGGATCAACCATTCCGCAACCCATAATCTCCAACCATCCTGTACCTTTACAGATGTTGCAACCCTTACCTTTACATATATTGCAGCTAACATCAACTTCTGCGCTTGGCTCTGTAAATGGGAAATATGAAGGTCTTAGTCTTATTTGAGTGTCTTCACCAAACATCTCTCTTGCAAAAAGGAGAACTGCTTGTTTAAGATCCGCGAATGACACATTTTTATCAATATATAGTCCTTCTACTTGGTGGAAAATACAGTGTGCTCTGGCAGAAATTGCCTCATTTCTAAATACTCTTCCTGGGCAGATGATTCTTATTGGTAAAGGCATTTTTTCCATTGCTCTAACTTGCACAGAACTAGTATGTGTTCTTAGAAGTACTGGATTGTCGCCTGTAGAGATAAAGAATGTATCTTGCATATCTCTTGCTGGATGTTCAGGAGGGAAGTTCAAAGCTCCAAATACATGCCAGTCATCTTCAATTTCTGGACCTTCTGCAATTGCATAACCTAATTTATTGAAGATTGAGATAATTTCGTCTCTTGTTACAGAAATTGGGTGTCTAGCACCAAGGTCTAACGAATCTCCAGGTTTTGTGAGATCATATTCTGATTTTGACTCACTACCCGACTCTTCTAACATATTTTTTAGTTCGTCAATCTTTGCAGCTGCTGCTACTTTTAATTTGTTAAGGACTTGACCAAGCTCTCTTTTTTGCTCTGGTAAAACATCTCTAAACTCATCAAAAAGTTGAGTTACCGCCCCTTTTTTACCAAGCAGTTTTACTCTAATCTCCTCAATTTCTTGTTCCTTCTTAGCTTTAAGTTCCTCTATTTCGCTAAGTAGCTTTTCTATTTTCTCTTTCATCATTAACAAAAATTGGCTACAAAGATAATAATTCTTTTATTGCTCTTTCAAGTTGTGGATCTTTTGATTCAACTCTATCTTTAAAAGTATTTTTTATATAAATATCTGGAGAGACTCCAGCTTTTTCTAAGTCTTTCCCGTCTAAGGTATAGCATCCCCATGCGGGCAATCTTACTGATGAACCATCAACCAACATCGCTCCAGAAGTAAATATAATCCATCTATAGCTCTCTGTTCCAACAATTTTAGCAATGCCTAACTCTTTAATACCATTTGAAGTAACCTCAGCATCGCTTAGGCTTCTTTCGTTGATTAAAACAATAATTGGATAGTCTGCCGGTGTGACATTTGGATGAGAGACTCTCTCTTGATCTCTGTAGCTCCAGCGAAAATGTTGTTTTTGTCTTAAAAAATCAATAACCTCTCTATGTACATTGCCTCCATTGTTGTATCTTAAATCAAGCACTAGCCCCTGTTTATGAACTCCATATGTATTCATCTCAATTACAAAATTTGAAAGAGCTTCATCCGACATATCTCTTAAATGTACATATGCGAATTTGCCTCCACTAAGCTTTTCTGTTGCTGCTTTACAATTATCTTCCCATGCTGTATATAGGAGTTGCTTAATTTCCTGAGTAGTGTTAGTATGAACTTTTCTTACAATCTCTTTTCCTGCTCTCTTAAATGTTAACGACAACTCATCTTTCGCGTCTGTAAATGTGAAATATTTTTCTCTCTCTAATTGTTGATTAATTTGTATCCCGTTCACTGCAATAAGTTCATCTCCTTTTTGTATATCTATATTATAAACATCTGATTTAGAGCCTATTACAATACTCTCAACAATATATGGGTTTTGTGAATTAAAAATAATTCCAGGATGGTTTGTCACAAATTTATATGGTTTATCTTCATCTTTTCCAAAGGTTGAAAATCCCATATGAGATGCGTTTAATTCGCCTAACATATCGTTAACTAGCGTTCTGATCTCTAACCTACTTTTTACGTAAGGCAAATATGATTCATATCTCTCTTTGATTGCCTTCCAATCCCTACCATGAAATTTAACGTCATAGAAATTCTGATCTAAAAGAGACCAAACTTCATAAAACATTTGACGGAATTCGTCACGAATTGACTTTGAAAAGTTGTGCTTAATTTCAATTTTGCTGGCTGAAGCAGATGCAGGGTCTAGCTTATATACTGATCCCCTCTCTGTTACATATATATCTTTCCCATTAGTTGACACGGTATTGAAGAATCCTAAGCCTTTTACTCTTACAGGAGGCTTTTGGTCCCAATCTTTCAATTCTAAGATGTATGTCCCAAACTCCCCTTCGTGGTCTGAAATAAAAAGTATGTAATTCTTTTCTTTTTGGTACAGACTGATTGGCGAGAATTGAGAACCACCTCTCAAAACTGACGAATATCTACGTTGAATATTATCTTTTGATATTCTGATTTTTACGGAGTCAGATTTTGGTTTATCGCTCATGAATAATTTTGAATACTCATCAGAAGCATAAGGTGTGTCATACTTATCTAAAGCAACTTTATATAATCGCTGCTGTGCTCCTCTTGGAAACGATGAGTTAAGTCTGTTTGACGTAAAATATAGACTTTTTCCATCTGGGCTAAATATCGGAGAATCTTCAACGTTTGCAGACATCGTTATGTTTGTAGTCTCTCCATTGCTAAGATTACACAGGAAGACATCTCTCTCGAATAAATTTACTGCTGAATATGTAATATACTTATCATCAGGAGAAAAAGCTATTGGATACGATTGGAAAGACCAAAAATTATTTTCAGCTAATACTTTTACTTTGTTGTCGGAAAAGGTGAGAAGACAGATTTCTTTATCTCCATGAATAAATGCTGCCTTTGATTTATCGAATGAGATTGCAAAACTTCTAATTGCTTTGCTTGTTCCGTATAAAAATTTTTCTTCGCTAGCTTTTACTACATTTTGGCTGAAAATATTGAGAGGTCCCTTATTTGTCCTTGTATAAATTACATTGTCATTATCTTTCCAAAAAACTTCGTTTACTCTCTCATCCTTTGGAGTTGAAATTATAGTAGAAAAGTTTCCTTTACTATCACTAATAAAGAGAAGTCCCCTACTTATATAAGCTATTTTTTTACCATCAGGTGAGACTGCTGCATTGCCAATTTTGTCTGTTGCAGCTATCGAAATTTCAGATATCAAACGATCATCGGCAATGTCGATTTTTGGTTCAATCACTTTACCACTGCTTATATCTAGAACATTAAGTCTATACCCTTTAGTGAAGGCTATATAATTTCCATTAAATGAAATATATGGATACTGGATTGACTCTTTAAAATCGGTTAATTTTATCTGTTTTCCATTTTCTATCTTAAAGAGATTTGCCTCTCCATTTTCTCTATCAGAAACAAAAAATATCTTTCCATCCTTATCACACATTGGCCAAATATCTTTACCATTGTATGTTGTTAAATCTTTATACTCTTTAGTAGATGGGTTCCACAATTGAATATCTGGGTTATGGTCTCCTTTATACCCTTTTCTCGTAGGGAAAGAATATCCCTCTGCCGATTCGGTAAATATGAATTCTTTAGTTACTGGATTTTCAACAAGAGATGTTACTGTGTTAAAATAGTCTGGAAAGAGTCTTGTTGGTGTTCCTCCTTTTAAAGAGATTCTATAGGTTGTAACACTGTTATATCTATTTGACTCGATATAGATATTACGAGAATCGCTGCTCCATGATGCTGGAATATCAGATGCATCACTAAACGTCAACTGTTCTACTTCTCCTCCCGAAGTTGGAACAATGTAAACATTATTATCTCCCGATTCATCTGATGAAAATGCTAAATATTTTCCGTCTGGCGAAATTTTTGGGTTTGTCTCGTTTCCGCCCATTGCAACAACAGCTGTTGCAAGTCCACCATCTCTATCAACCTTGTAAATGTCTCCAGAGAAAGAAAAATAGATATACTTTCCATCTGGTGTAAGGGCAGGTTTTGATACAAAATAAGGAGAAGACGCGAATGCCGATAAAGCAGTCATCGCCGATACTAAAAGTGTAACGACCTTTTTCATTTTATGAGAAGTTTATATGTTTGTCTGATTACCAGCCTACAGGAGACCTTCTTAGAGGCATCGTCATACATCTTGCTCCTCCGCCACCTCTAGGTAGTTCCGATCCATCAATTGTCACAACGCATCTTGCAATCTTATCTAAGTCTACCTTACCGTCTACAACATCCCATGCAGGTATTATCTCGAATCCGCTCTTATTCAACTCATTTAAAGTATGGACATTTCTAGCATATGACATCACTTTTCCTGGGGCAAATGCAAAGAAATTTGCACCACTATGCCACTGTTCTCTCTCCTGATTCCACTCATCTGCATTTCCTCCACAAATAATTGGTTCAAGATCCATTCCCAGCTTTTTCAATACTGCAGGTATATTATTAACGGATTTAATTTTAGAGACTTTTCCTCCTTCAATTGTAATATGTACTGTCTGGTATTGATTGTCATTAAGTATAAGTGGTTCATACACCATTGCTTTATCTTTATCTAAAAGCGTGAAAACCATATCGAGGTGAATAAACGATTCTGGAGAATCTGGAAGTTGTTGAACAATAACATGCTTCTTCTCAGGACCACAAGATTTACATAATCTATTGATAAGCATGTCTATTCCTTGACTACTTGTTCTCATTCCATTGCCTATCAGAAGAATATCTTCTCTTGCCACTAAAATATCTCCCCCCTCCATAAAGATTTCGTTATTACCTGGCTGGAAATCATGGGCATTAACAAGTTCACACTCAAAAAATATCCCACTTCTAAAAATAGCTTCGGTAATCAACGACTCTCTCATTCTTACTTTACTTGCCATTCTGCAAATCAAGGCTTTGTTTCCTATTGAAACAGATGCATCTCTTGTAAAATAGAAGTTGTATAGAGGTAGTAAAGCATAATAATCATCGTTTAAAAACGCAGTAAGAGTATTAATTCTTGCTGGAAGTCCTTCGATAAGAACTTGACTTAGTGCCTTGGGAGTCATATCCATCAAATATTCGAAATAATCAGTAACTCCTTCAGCTACACAGATTTTTCCGATTAATGACTCCTTCTCTCTGTGATTCTCTAAAACTTTTTGGAGCATCTCCCTCACTTGGTAGGTCTTTGCAACCTTATTTAATACTCCAGATACCTGCTCATACTCCTTTTGAGCAATAGATAAATTTAATATGTCGCTGTAAAGAGCTCTTTGTGCATTTCGCGGTGTCATGTTCTCCACTTCAAGTCCTGGAGAGTGCAGCATTACAGCCTCTAGCTTTCCTATTTCTGATTGTACATCAATTCTAATTCTACCGCCGTTTGCCATATATTATTGATATTTGTTTAAATTTTTAAGAGGAAGATCTGTTATAATATTTTTAAATGCTGTCTCTTCCCTTGGACAGATCATTAAAACATCATCTGTATTAATAATCATATAGTTATGAATATTTTTTACAACTACAAGCTTATCTTTCTCTTCTGATATTATGATTGAGTCTTTTACATCCGATAAAAATGTCTCCTCCGACTGTATCAAATTTCCATTAGTCTCCTTTTCTACTTGATTAAACAGCGACTCCCATGTACCTAAATCCGACCATCCAAATGAAGCAGGATAAACTATTGCTTTATCTGTTTTCTCCATTATTCCGTAGTCTATTGAAATACTTTTACACTCTTCGTAGACCTTTGTAATAAATGGAATCTCTCTCTCAGTATAAAAATATTTATCCCCCTTTTCAAACAGAGATGCAATATCTGGTTGTTGTTTTTCTAACTCTGATTTAAAGCTTTGCAGGTTCCAAATAAAGATTCCCGAATTCCACAAAAATTCACCACTATCGATGAATACTTTTGCCAATTCATAATTTGGTTTCTCTGTGAATGTTTTTACTTCATATGCAACATGACCATTTAGATTTACTGGCTGATTTCTTGCTACTTGTATGTATCCATAAGCCGTTTCGGGTCTATTTGGTTTTATCCCTAATGTCATTAATTGATTATGTGTCTCTGCATAATCCAAGGCAGCAGAAATTGTATCTAGAAAAAGTTCTTCATTCATGATCAAATGATCAGATGGAGCTACAACAACTGATGCATTCTCATTTTTTTGCAGTAATTTATATGTTGCATAAGCTACGCATGGTGCTGTATTTCTTCTAAATGGCTCTAGTAATATATTATCCTGAGAAATATCAGGTATCTGTTGTAAAACTAATTCCTTGTATTGGACAGAAGTTACAATCAAGATATTTTCCTTTGGCATGATTCGAGAAAATCTTTCATATGTTTGCTGTAAGAAAGATTTGCCAACCCCTAAAATATCTAGAAACTGTTTAGGCTTTGCGTTTCTGCTAACAGGCCAGAATCTGCTACCTATTCCCCCTGCCATTATAATGCAAAAATGGTTATTCTTCATATTTTAACTTTTTATAATCTTACCAAGTTGGAGAAAAAGCATTTGGATAATACTCAATATCCACGGCTTTACCTCCGAATTTTACGGCTACAATATCGAACTGTACTTCTTTAACGATTTTATATCTAGCAATATAAGCCGATGTTGCAGATATAATATTCCGAATCTTCTTGTGCGTTATTGTCTCTTCAGGCTCTTGCAATGAAGGTAACGTAAGTGACCTTACTTCGACAATATGTATTCTATCTCTGCCCTCAAGAATGAGGTCAATTTCTCTATGTCCGCATCTCCAGTTTTTATCTCTAAGGGACAACCCTCTACTTTCGAGAAATTCTCTGGCCAGTTCTTCGGCATTTCTTCCCTTCTCAATCCTCTCCATTTCTCACACCTCTTCTATTTGTACAAATATATATAAAAAAAGAGGTCGGAGCAAAACCCCCGACCTCATTTTATTTTATATAAACATGTTAGAAAATAAATCTAACACCTAGTTGCATTCCCCATGTGCTACCAGTTGATAAATTATTATTCCACTTAGCCTTCTTATTAAAGTCATTCATATATACATCTTTATTTGTCTCTGTGGTAGGAGTCATAAACAAGTTGTATTGTGGTTTATTATCTGCTCCTTTTGTAACAAATGTAAGAGGTCTAATATTTTCATATGATCCTAAACCATGTGTTTGGTAAACACCCCAATTAGAGTTCAACAAATTACCAACATTTAGAATATCAAGACTTAGTTGAAGAGTGTATTTTCTTTCAGAACCAAAATTTGTAAATAAATCTTGAAGAATTTTCATATCAAACCTATTGTACCAAGGTTGAACATCACCATATCTTTCAGCATACTTACCTTTATTGTTTCTCAAATAAGGAGTCTCTTCGATATACTGCATGAATCTATCCGACTGTTCTTGAGCAGTTAAAACTACAACACCATTTTTATTTTTAAAATCAGCAAAAACTATCTCGCTTGCATCTTTAGGAATATAAATCAAATCTGCAGTTTCTCCATCTTTGTTCATATCATTTGAATATGTATATGAAGATCTACCTTGATTTGATCCTGAATAATATAATGAAATTGTTGTAGCAAAGTGTTTTGCATATTCAATTTTGTAAGAAATATTACCCACAATTCTATGAGGAGTTGAGAAGTTAGAGTAGCTAAGTTCTGGGTCATTCAAGAATTTGGTAGTTGTATTTGCTCTCCATGCTGAATACGCAGCAGAACCAGGATTAGCAGTTACGTCTTTTGCAATATTGTATGTATATGCAATCATACCATAAAGACCATTTGAGAAATTCTTCGAAAGTTGAGCTGTAAAAGAAGCTTGGTACCCTTTGTTGGTATTTGACAACACCATTGCATTACCAATGTTAGTGTTTATCTTATTAGTATTCCAGAAAGGTCTTGTATCTGCACCTGCATAATTACCTTGTGGATAAGAAAGGTTTACGTTCTTTTGAGTAATTGCATTTATATCCTTAGAATAGATTGCTTCTAACGTTAAAATCATGTTAGAAGGTAATTCTAAGTCCATTGCAATATTAGTTCTCCAAACTTGAGGCATTTTGAAATCTTTAGAAACTTCTGCTAATGAAGCACCTGAACTTGGAAGAGCTCCTTTGTTTTGGTTGAAAATAGTAGGGTTATTATCTACAACTTGTCTGAAATTAGGATTGAACTTCAAAGCACCATTATTGAAGTTAATGCTTGCCAATGTTGTTGAATTTGTAATAATAGTTTCAACAGATTGAATCATACCAGAGTTTGTAGGTTGGTTTGTAAACCACACGAAAGGTAACATACCTGTAAAGATACCAGTACCTCCGCGAAGTTGTAAACTTCTATCACCTTTAACATCCCAGTTAAACCCAACTCTTGGAGAAATTTGAATTTTAGATTTTGGCCAAGAACCTACATCCATTTTATAAGCCCATGAAGGAGTAAGGTTACCATCAATAGTTGTCCAACCATCACCAAAAGTAAGAGCAGAAATTGCTGGGTTGTTTTCAAGTTTATTATGATATAAAGGCATTTCAGCTCTTAAACCATAAGTAAGTTTGAACTTTTTGCTAATCTGCCATTCATCTTGAACATATGCAGAAGCCATTCCAAATGTAAGTTCAGCACCTGGTGCATCATTTCCATTATAACCATAAGTTACAGCAAAAATACTTGGTACTTTATTATCTAGAAAATCTTGAACTGAGTTATATTTATAAAAACTTGTTCCCTCTCTTATATAAGAGTTGAAGAAGAATAGGTTATCATATGAAAGACCAGCTGTAAGTGTGTGCGAGCCTAAGTTGATAGTTGTATTGTTTGTAATTGATAATGTATTGTTTTTAACATCATTATTGAAAGAGAACAATTCATATCCAAGAGACATATATCTATCATTTCCTTCATAAATATCTATGAATGGGAAAATTGAACTAGGAGAAGTTCTTTTGTCTCTTACCTTAGTATACGAAACTAATAACTTATTGGAAATATTATTACCAAACACACTATTTAATTCACCAGTAAAAGATCTTACAGTATTTTCAAAACCATAGAAAGAGTTTTGGAAAGAGATTGATTGAGCAGAAATACGTCCTGAAAGATTTGATCCTTGGCTAGGTCCTGATGAACCATTTGTAAGAACATCATTAGTACTTTTTACATCATTATATCTAAATGTAAGTTTGTGGTTTTTATTGATATTCCAGTCAAGTCTTGCCATAATCTTATAGTTTTCAGACTCGAAATTGTCAAAATTTTGGAATTTACCTGCATCATAACCAAATGTGCTCTTTACATAATCAGACACTTTTTGAAGATCAGAAATTTTGGTTCTAGAGATTTTAGCTGCACTATTAGATACACCATCAACACTAGGTTCCCAAGAGTTGCTAGGTGTAGTCTCTTTTTCAATTTCACCACTTAAGAAGAAGAATAATTTATTTTTGATAATTGGGCCTCCTACAGTTAAACCATAGGTTGCTGCAGATTTATCATTTGCTCCCGGTACTTCAAGGTCGCCTACTTTATTTCCAGTAAATGATTTAGGTCTTTGATAAGTATAAAGAGTTGCTTTATATCTGTTGTCACCACTTTTAGTTACAGCATTGATACTTGCACCAGTAAACTGCGAAAGTCTTACATCATATGGAGCTAAGTTAACTGAAACTTCTTCAATTGCATCTAATGAAATCGGCTGCGCATTACCACCTGGCATTGCGTTGGAACTTAAACCAAAGTTGTTATTGAAAGCAGCACCGTCTATTGTGATTGTATTGAAACGACCATCACGACCACCAAATGAAGTGCCATTTGCCTGAGGTGTCATTCTTGTAAAGTCAGTAATACTTCTGCTGATTGATGGCAATGTTTGCAACTGTTTAGAACCAATGTTCATTGATGCTCCAGTTCTATCACTATTCAATATAGGATTAGAAATTCCTGCAGAAACTACAACTTCATTAAGAGCAATTGCCTGCTCTGAAAGCTTTACATCTAAAACATAGTTTTCACCTAGTTTTAAAACAATATTACCTGTTTTCATATTACCGAAACCAAGTAGAGAAACTTCTACAGCATATGGACCGCCGACACGCATGTTTTGAATACGATAATTACCTGCGTTATCAGTAATCGAATAATACTGAGATCCGGAAGGAGTGTGAACCGCAACAACCGCAGCTCCTGCAACAGGTGCTCCGTTTGCCTCAGTAACTCGTCCGCTCATTGAGGATGTTGTAACTTGCGCCAAAGCTGCAAATGCAATCATCAAACTCATTGCCGTTAGGGCGAATTGCTTAATTGTTTGTTTCATAGTTATTTAAATATAATATTTGGTTTTCTGTCGCAAAAATACGAATTTCAAACCACAAGTTAGATATTTTTTGAATTGATTTAACATTATCTTAAAAAAAATATATTGGTTTTTTTCTAAATAATATTACTTTTGCGCCCGAATTGTGGAGAAATTTGACTGCTTGCAACCACATAAAAAAATGCTAAAACGGATATCTGTTCATTTTTTGAATAAACTATCACGTCGTTTTTTTGTTTTTCTGCAGCATCATCTCTCCACAATCAAAAGAGGTGTAAATTTTAATTTTTAGGTTATGTCATATCTATTTACTTCAGAATCTGTATCCGAAGGACATCCGGATAAGGTTGCAGATCAAATTTCAGACGCAGTTTTAGACGAGTTTCTTAGACAAGATCAAAACTCAAAAGTAGCTTGCGAAACTTTTGTAAGCACTGGTTTAGTTGTTATTGGAGGCGAGGTCAGGTCAGAGGCTTACGTTGACATTCAAAACGTTGCCAGAAGGGTTATTAACAGAATTGGTTATACAAAAGCAGAATATATGTTCGACGGGAATTCGTGCGGTATTCTCTCTGCTATTCACGAGCAGTCACCAGATATTAACAGAGGTGTTGATGTTGCTAATCCAGAGGAACAAGGTGCGGGTGACCAAGGAATGATGTTTGGATATGCTTGTACTGACACCGAAGAGTACATGCCACTTCCACTAACTCTTTCTCATATCGCTTTGATTGAACTTGCTAAAATTCGTAAAGAGACATCATTGATGCCTTATTTAAGACCAGATGCTAAATCGCAATTCACTATTGAGTATGACGATAATAATACTCCTCTAAGAGTGCATACTATTGTTATTTCTACACAACATGATGAATTCGACAGTGATGATTCAATGCAAGTTAGAATAAAAAGTGATGTTAAAAACATTCTTATTCCCAGAATTTTAGATAGATTGCCTGTCGAGACTAGAAATCTATTTAAAGATGACTATATTCTTCATGTTAACCCAACTGGAAAGTTTGTAATAGGAGGGCCTCATGGAGATACAGGACTTACTGGTCGCAAAATAATCGTTGACACTTATGGAGGCAAGGGAGCTCACGGTGGTGGTGCTTTTTCGGGTAAAGATCCAAGTAAAGTTGACCGCTCTGCGGCTTATGCTGCAAGATATATTGCAAAAAATATTGTGGCAGCAGGTTTAGCTAAAGAGGTTTTAGTTCAATTAGCGTACGCTATTGGAGTAGCAAAACCAGTAAGCATTTTTGTAAATACTTATGGAACATGTTTGAAAGGTCAAAACGATCTACCTCTTTTCGCAGATGGAGAGATTGCTGAAAAGATCTCAAATATTTTTGATTTAAGGCCCGCTAAAATAATCGAAAAGTTTTGCTTAAAGCTTCCAATTTATGAAGTAACGGCTGCTTACGGCCACATGGGAAGAGACCCTTTTGTAAAGGAGGTTGAGATCCTAGAAAATGGCGTTAAGGCAAATAAGGAAGTTCAGTTTTTTGCTTGGGAAAAGCTAGATTCTGTTGATCTGATTAAAAAGGAGTTTTCGATTTAATTGCTAGACTAATAATGAACGATCTCTTTGTGAATCATTAAGTTTACAAAGGGATCGCCCAATTTCCGTTATCATCTATCACGAGATTGATTTTCTTCCCAAATCCCAATCTATTATCAGTAAATTTTATCTCGACCAGTTTAAGCCTCCAAAGGTCACCGCCCTTGAGTACTGCATATGGGAAACGCTTAAGATAAAGCACTCTTGATTTTGACAATAAATCGTCTTCTTTAATCAACTTAGCTCTAAATTGTACTCCTCGTATTTTCCCTATTGTTTCGGTTTCTAGGACTATTGCTCCTGCTATTATCGGGCTATTGTCGACTTTATCAGTATATCCTGTTAATCTAATGTGCCTTGTAGCTTCATCTGATGTAATTATTAACTCATTTTTATCATCATCAAAGACATAAAAAGCATTTGCACACCATAAATCGACGCCATTACTGCTGGCTATAGTCAACACATGATGTTCGTCTATGAACTCTTTGATTCTTTCGGGAATTTTATTCGTTTGTGACATTTTTCCAGATATATATCTTATCTGACCTTCTAAGTTTAACCCCTTTTTGTATTGGTAATGAGCAATATTCTCCTTTATTAGCAGTATCGCATCTCTCTAGATCTACACGAATCTCATCTACAATCATTTCAATAACACCAGTTGATGGTCCAATTATTAATATATCGTCTCCAACTGCAAGATTTCCTGTCTCAATAAGAACTTCAGCAACTGAAATATTAGAAAAGAAATTTGTCACCTTCCCACAATATATCTTTCTACGGGTTGATTTATTGCCATAGACTTCGCTCCACTGTCCAAGTTTTGCTCCTTGGTAATAGCCATCCCAAAAACCGCGATTGAAAACTTGAGATAGGTCTGAAATTAATTTTTGTTTGAGCTCATCATTGTATCTTCCTTCAAAATAAGCATCTACGGCTTCACGATAAGCTCTAGTTACTGTTTTTACGTATTCAGCAGCTCTTGCTCTACCTTCAATTTTTAGGACAGTCACACCGCTTTCAATCATCAGGTCTATGAATTCAATTGTGCATAAATCTTTTGGAGACATTATGTACTTATTGTCTATGTGTAGAGACATACCTGTTTCTACATCAGTAACTTCATAACCTCGTCTGCAAAGTTGATAGCATGAACCTCTATTTGCAGATGCATTGTATTCATGCAAACTTAAATAGCATTTTCCTGATACTGCCATACATAGAGCACCATGGCAGAACATCTCTATCTCTACCCTTTTCCCAGAAGGTCCGCAGATGTTTTCGGTATCGATAAATTTTTTAATCTGCTTTACTTGTTTTAGACTTAGTTCTCTTGAAAGAACTACAACGTCGGCAAATTTTGAATGATACCTAACGCTTTCTCTATTAGAAATATTTAACTGAGTTGAAATATGTACCTCAACCCCCTTCTCTCTTGCATAAGTAATTGCAGCCATGTCGGACGCAATTACGGCAGTAACTCCAGCATCTTTTGCTGCATCTATAGCATTTTGCATTGGCAAAATGTCTTCGTCATATAGTACAATGTTTAGAGTCAGGTATGACTTAACATTGTTTTTTTTGCATATTGCAACTATCTCTTTTAGATCATCTGGAGAGAAATTATTCGCTGAGTGTGATCTCATATTTAACTCTCCTATCCCAAAGTAGACAGCATTTGCTCCTCCTTGTATCGCAGCCATTAGGGCTTCGAAATTCCCGGCAGGAGCCATGATCTCAATATTATTTTTCATTATTGAACCTCTTCTTGGATGAATTTGTCTATCCTATTAACAACCATAAATGGTCGGATATTGTTCAGACAAGCATAGTCTCCTCTAAAACATTTTTTATTACCAAATACAGAGCAAGGTCGGCAAGATATGTCGTCGGAAATAATGTTTTTTTCATCTTGACCCCATCCGTAAAAGCCTGTATAATGATGAGTCGCCCCCCAAATGGATATTACTGGAGTCCCCACACCTGAAGCAAAATGCATATTTGCAGAGTCCATTGTCACCATTAAATTTAATCTAGATATTAGCTCAAGCTCTTCTTTTAATTTTAGTTGACCTGCGACACTATGCACTCCTGAATACTTTTGTTCCCAATTAGACAAAACTGAAACTTCGTGCTTTCCTCCTCCAAAGAGGTAAATTTTATATTTTGGATTATCACTTAATTGGGCAATAACTTGTTCCATGCTATCAATGGGCCATGTCTTCCCTTTATGTTTTGCAAATGGGGCAACTCCAATTAAAACTACATCACTGCTCTCATTCGTAGTCCTCTTTGGCTTTGATTCATATATTTTTAGATCTTTGAAACCTGCTTTTAATATTGTTAACTCATAGCGTCTTATCATTGGGACGACTGGCTTAAGCTCTTTATTAAATCGTCGCACTAATTTCCACTTGTCTCTTTTACCTTTCTTTATAAATATGACTGGTTTGAAACAAATGGCAAATAATAAACTTAGAAAAATTGATCTTAAAACCTTATGAAAGTCTAATATGTGAGTAGGTTTTATCTTTTTTAAATCTAAAAACAACTTAAATAGTCCAGTAAAACCTTTGTACTCCTTTTTAATATCAGCAGCAAAGAAATCGACATTATCGACTCCTTCGAATAGTGGTTTAAGAAATGGCTGAGAAACCACTGTAAACCTCGAACTTTTATTTTCTTGGGCGTACGCTTTGATTATAGGAGCTGTCATTGCAACATCCCCTATGGCAGAAAACCTGAAAATTAAATAATGATTATTTTCCTGCTCCATTAGAATAAAGTACTGGATTCAAAGCAGGGTCATTATACATCTTCATCTGCTTATAAAACTTCATATATTTCTTACCCGATTCAATATCACTTAGTAGTTGATCAATTGCAGTTGACAAATCAACTCTTTGAGTAAGTAAAGTCTCCAGCTTTTTCTTACATTGTTGAATATGCTCTTCTGACGCATTTTGTCTCGAAGCTTCAACATTCATGTGATAAATTTTTAATGCTAAAATAGATAATCTATCAATAGCCCAAGCTGGTGTTTCGGTGTTGATTTGCGCATCACTAGCTACTTTAACTTGAGAATATTTTTCCATAAAATAGCTATCAATAAGCTCAACTAAATCGGTTCTATCTTGATTTGACTTATCAATTCTCCTTTTGATTTTTAATGCTTCAACAGGATCTATTGATGGATTTCTTATTATGTCTTCTAGATGCCATTGAACGGCATCAATCCAGTTTTTTAAGTATAGTAGATTTTCTAAAGACTTTTCAGCAAATGGATTGGTTATTTGAGCGTCAACATCGTCTGTAATATGATAATTATTGACACTTAAGTCAAAAATGTTATTGCAATTTTGGCTGAATGAATTCATGACTATATATGATTTATATTTATTTTTCTCTGTTTATTAATGATTTAGCAAATTCAAAAAGTTGATCTTTTTGAATATTACTGAGTGAAGAATTATCTAGCGAAGATAGTGCTTTATCGTTATAATGGCTTATTGCTGATTCTGCGGCTTGTTTAATATTGAGGGTTTCATAAATTTTCATTACTTCATCAATCTTTTCTGCAGCTTCTATCTTTCCATCTTTTGAAATTAACTCATTTAATCTTGTAAGATCTCTACCACTCGCTCTTTTGAAAGCCTCAATTAGGAGCCATGTTTTTTTATTATTGGCAATATCTCCACCAATATTCTTGCCAAACAATGAGGTGTTTCCATAAACGTCGAGGTAATCATCCTTTATTTGAAAAGCAAGTCCCAATTGGTAAGCAAAATCATATATTGCATCTGCTGTCCTTTTATCTGCACCACCGATGATCGCCCCCATCTTTGCAGAGCAAGCCATTAAAACAGCTGTTTTTAAACCAATCATCTCAATATAGTCTTCAGTGGTAATGAAAGGCTGAGATTCAAAATTCATATCTAATTGTTGTCCTTCACAAACCTCTGTCGCTGTTTTAGTAAATAGGCTTAAAACCTCATGAAGCTTGTTTAAAGGGGCGTGAGCTAGGTATTCATATGCTTTAATGCACATTACATCGCCAGACAATATTGCTGTACTAATATCCCATTTTTTATGAACGGTAAGCTGCCCCCTTCTTAAAGAGGAGTTGTCCATTATATCATCATGAATTAGAGTAAATCCATGAAAAATCTCTAATGCTAAAGATGGATATATGATGGAATCGTCAATATTATCAGAAAAGAGATTAAAACTCATTACTGACATCTTGGGACGAAGTCTTTTACCTCCAATAGAAATTAGATACTCAATCGGCTCATACAGCTCTTCGGGAGAACCTTTTAGATTCATGTTGATAATCGCTTTTTCAACAATAGCGTCAATTTCCGAATGCGTATACATATCTCTTTTTGATTTTATTATTATACAAAGTTAATCCTTTTTATACAATTTTGTATATTCGCAGCCGTGGAAAAAAGAAAAAGAGAGACAGCTGTTGTAGTTAAACATACCGGAAGCAGATATCTGGTTAGCGGCCTTGATGCGTGGAATCCAATACAATGCGTTGTAAGGGGAAAACTGCGGATCAAAGGATCTAAGACAACTAACCCAATTGCAGTTGGCGACTATGTCGAGTTCGAATTTTATGAAAATGGAGACTCTGTAATTACTGATATTCTCCCAAGGAGAAACTATCTAATTAGAAGGTCCACAAATCTATCTAAAGAGACCCATATTATTGCATCAAATATTGATATGGCTTTTTTAATCACAACGATAGATTTCCCAGAGGTAAAAACTGCTTTCATCGACAGATTTTTAGCGAGCTGCGAAGCATATCGCATTCCCGTAACAATTGTTATAAATAAAACAGATTTATATACCGACTCTCATATTGAATATCTTGAGTATTTTTGTAATCTCTATCAATCTGCAGGATATAATATTATTAAAACCTCTTGTTTAGCTGAAGAAAATATTGATTTAATAAAAGATTTATGTAAAAATCGTGTTTCACTATTTTCTGGTCAATCTGGAGTGGGTAAGTCTTCTCTTATACAGAGAATAGACAGTAACCTTAATCTCAAAACTGCTGAAATTTCTGAATATCATAATCAAGGGAAACACACAACTACTTTTTACCAAATGCATCCTCTCTCATTTGGAGGTTTTATTATTGATACTCCTGGAATTAGAGGATTTGGTCTGTTTGAAATGACAAAGGATGAACTGAGTCATTATTTTAGAGAGATGCTTCCACTTATAGACAATTGCAAGTTTAAACCTTGCACTCACACTCATGAGCCTGGTTGTGCTGTCAAAGAGGCTGTTGAAAATGGAAAAATTTCAGAAGAGAGATATTATTCTTATTTATCCATGCTTGAAGAGGATGGAGGAAAGTATCGATGAATAAACAAATTTTAAAGTTAGCCGGCCCCAGTATACTAGCAAATATAACTGTTCCTCTTGTAGGAATGGCAGATTTAGCAATAGCTGGAAGACTCGGTGACGCTGCAAGTATTGGAGGAATTGCGATTGCTACAATGTTATTCGACCTCCTATATTGGAATATGGGTTTTTTAAGGGTTGGTACTGGAGGTTTAGCCGCTCAAGCTTATGGAAGAAACGATCATGAAGAGAGTGCAAAAATTCTTGTCAGGGCTTTAGGAACTGCTCTTTCAGCAGCTCTGATCATTTGGCTAATTCAGTATTTCTTTTTGGAAGCCTCATTTTTCTTTATAGACTGTTCTACTGAAGTAGAGGATTTGGCTAGAATATATTTCAACATTAGGATATGGGCTGCTCCTGCTACGCTATCTTTATTTGCATTCAAAGGGTGGTTTATCGGTATGCAAAATACTGTCTTCCCTATGATTACAGACATTTCAGTTAATGTCCTAAACTTAATTATAAGTATTTTATTGGCAGTAACCTTTAAAATGGGAATTGCAGGAATTGCATTAGGAACATTATTAGCTCAATACTTAGGTTTATCTATCGCTATTTTCTTATTTTTATCTAAATACAAAAGCTATCTTTCAATGATCAATATCAAAGAGAGTTTGAATCTTAAAGAGATGAAAAGCTTTTTTGTTTTAAATGGAAATTTATTTATAAGATCGATTTGCCTTCTACTTGTATATACAGGCTTTACAAGTATTTCTGCAAAATACGGAGACAATCTACTGGCTGTTAACACAATAATGATGAAACTTATGTTGTTGTTTTCATATTTTATTGATGGATTTGCCTATGCTGGAGAAGCTTTAACTGGGAGATTTATTGGAGCAAAAGATAAAGGTTCTCTTGTAAAAACAATAAATAATCTCTTCTTATGGTGCCTAGTTATAAGTGTTGTATCAACAGGAATGTATTGGTTTTTTGGAGACTCTCTTTTTGCTTTAATGACCGATAATCCAACTGTTCTTTCCAAGGCACCTGAGTTTTTACCTTGGCTTCTTATAATGCCTGTAGTTAGTTGTGTAGCTTTTACTTGGGACGGAATATTTATAGGTGCAACAGCTTCAAAAGCAATAAGGGATGTTATGATTTTGTCATCAATATCTTTCTTTTTGGCCTATTATCTTTTTGAAAATTATTATGGAATAAACGCACTATGGATAGGCTATTTTGCCCACCTCATAGTGCGTACTATCATGATGACAATGACTTCTAAAACACATGTTTTAGCAAAAGTCAGTGTAAGCAATTAAAATTTAAATCGGTTTTCTGCAATAGTCCAATTAACGATTTTCCACAAATCAGCTAGATGGTCTGCTCTTCTATTTTGAAAATCTAAATAGTAGGCATGCTCCCAAACATCAAAAGTTAGAATCGGTTTATACCCCTTAGTCATTGGATTACCTGCATTTGGTTCTTTTACTATTTCCAATTCACCATTGCTGTTTTTAACAAGCCATACCCAACCTGATCCGAACTGAGATACTCCCGAAGCTACAAACTCCTTCTTGAAAGCATCAACGCTCTCCCATTTTTGTAATATTGCTTTCTCTAGGTCTCCAAAAGGATTCTTTTCTCCTCCAGGTGTAAATGATTCAAAATAAAATGTATGATTCCAGACTTGCGCTGCATTATTAAAAATCGCACCATCAGATTTTTTTACTATTTCATCTAAATCCATGTTTTCAAACTCTGTTCCAGGGATAAGATTGTTGAGGTTGGTTACATAAGCTTGATGATGCTTTCCATAGTGAAACTCAATAGTTTTTTGAGAGATCACAGGTTCAAGGGCATCTGCCTTGTAAGGTAATACTGGAAGTTCAAATTTCATACGATTAAATTTTTAAATGATTAAACTGGCATTATAACAGCAAACGCTTATGGTTGTTCACTTTCAAATAAAATTACTAACTTTGGTAAGATTAAAATGTAAAGTTAGCAAATTATGTTTAAAAGGCTGCTCGCCACGTGTTTATTTCTATTATCAATCCTTCCTGCATTTACTCAGGAGGTAACCTATAGTGAATTCTTTAATTCAAAAAGTAGTATTAAAAAGATTTTTATAATCTACTCAGATGAATTTAATAAAGAAAAAATAAGGGATTTTACTGCTGGCTTTTCAAGTTATATTTACTCAAATAATTTAACGATTAATTTTAAAATTTTTTGTGTTGACCCAATTGGTTATGAAACAAACCAACTAAAATCACAAAGAATTGTAAAGGCTCTAAAACTTGCTATCAATGATAGAGAGCAAACCACAATAATTTGCTTAGACACTCTGAGTTTAAATCTATTAGTAAGCAACTCTGATTACCTGCCCCCTAAAACATCGATTATATCTTGTAATCCTGTGGGGACCCAAATTACAAAGCAACATAAAATTTCAGAAGTTGCTACAGCATTGTTTTTTGAAGATAATTTTAAACTAGGAATGAAATTCTTCCCAAAGACGGAGGAAGTACTTGTTTTAACAGATGACACACCATATGGACGTATTGAACAAAAAGTTGCAAAAATTCAACTTGCAAAATACGTCTCTCCAAATTTAAAAATTAAGTACCTTTCTCCTAAAGGCCTCTCTTATAGTCAATATTTAGACTCAATAAACTCAATATCTGCCAATTCTTTCATAATTCTATCGTCCTGGATTATGGATTCTGATGGATATTACCCTTTTGACAAGGATTTCAAACCTTTCATGAAAAGGATTAAAAGCATACCTATTTTTGGCTGTCAAAACACAAATTTAAGTACAGGAATTATTGGTGGATATTTAACATCTAATTGGGAAATTGGATATGATTTAGCTAGGAGAACGAATTCAGACAATGAGAAGAAAGATTTTAAAGATGATACAATCAAAAAATACGAATTGACTTTTGATTATAAAATACTTCAGCGTTGGGGTATTTTGGTTGAAAATCTACCTAAAGGGTCTAAACTAATAAATAAACCTCCCACATTATTTGAAGATTATAAAAAAGAAGTTTACACAGCTATTATAATTTTCTTCTTATTACTTTTAGCTCTTGGTATATTTATAGCATATCATATTAGATATAGAAAACTTAATACTAGTTATAAGGAACTCTATACTGAAAATGAAGAGACTAAAAATATCTTGACAAATACATTCTCTGTTATGAAAGAGGGTGTAGTTACAATAAATACTGAAGGGAAGATTGTCAACACTAATAGATCTGCCGAGTTGTGGTCTTCATGTATTAGTAATATTCATATTGGTCAAGATTTTTATAATACATTTATCTTTATTTTTTCTGGGTCCACAAATATTCAACAATTAGTTCAAAAGTGTTACGAAACAAAAGAAAGAATCCAAATTCCTGATGGAACTAAACTTAAACTAAAAGACTCTTACATCTCTATTGAAGGAGATATTTCTCCTATTCTTGATAATGCCGAAAATGTCAACAACATAGTTTTTGTAATAAGAGATATTTCTGAGCTAAACAGACAAAAAAGTTATCTGAACCTTGCCCTTGAGTCAGCAGACTCATATACATGGTTCTTAGATATATCTACAAAGGCCTTGCAAATAGGTGACAATCATGGATTGATTTTTGGATCACGATTGAAAAAACAGTCTCACTATACAGATTTTCTCTCTTTAATTCATCCAGAAGATAGGACGAAAATTGAAGAATGGATTGAAAAACTTGCCACTTATAAAGACGACAGGTTCTCATTTGAATATCGAATTGATTTAGAAGGAAAGGGTCAATATCAGTGGTGGGAAAAGAGAGGTTATATTCAATCAATTCCTGGCGAGACCAATGTAATCAGCGCATTATATGGAATGGACATAAATATTTCAAACCATAAACAGAGAGAGGCTGAATTAATTGATGCTAGAAATAGAGCAGAAGAATCAGATAAACTTAAGTCATCATTTTTATCAAACATGAGCCATGAAATTCGTACTCCTCTAAATGGAATAATCGGATTTACAAATCTTCTAATTGATCCTGACTACTCCGATAATGACAAAAAAGAATTCATAAAACTAATTAATACCAATTCAAGAGTATTGATGACTTTAATAAGTGACATTCTTGACTTATCAAAAATAGAGTCTAACAGTATGAATTTTGAGATCGAACCATTAGATATCAATAGTCAAATTACAGAAATAGTATCATCTTATGAACACTCAATTCCAGATACTCTTAAAATAGACCTAGATATCCCTAAGGAAGTAATATACATAAACACAGATTATATACGAAACAGGCAAATTCTTACTAATTTGATAAATAATTCCATCAAGTTTACTGATTCTGGAACAATTACAGTTGGATACAAAAAATCATCTACAGAGATAACAATTTTCGTAAAAGACACTGGTAAAGGCATTGATAAAGAACACATAGAAAAGATTTTTATGAGATTTTTCAAAGTTGATGACTTCACTGTTGGTACAGGACTTGGATTATCTATATGTAGAGCAATTGTAGAAAAACTAGGTGGTAAAATTTGGGCAGAATCAGAACAAGGAAAAGGAACAACAATGTATTACACACTTCCAATGAACAATCTTAACAAAGAAGTTGTTATCATGGATGATATTAGAAAAGAGCAAGATATACCCGAAAAACAGCCAATAATGAGCTCCGAACAAAATATTAAAACAATACTTATAGCAGAAGATATCGAAACAAATTATCACCTTCTAAAGGTAATTTTATCAAAAAAATACAATTTGTTAAGAGCTGTTAATGGGTCTGAAGCTGTTAATTTATTTATAGAGCATAAGCCTGATTTGATTCTAATGGATATTAAAATGCCTATTATGAATGGCCTTGATGCAACTAGAGAAATTCGAAAGATTTCAAACGATGTAGTTATAATAGCTCAAACGGCCAACGCTTTTGAATCTGATGTAGAACTCGCTAAAGATGCTGGATGTAATGACTTTATTACGAAGCCAATTCGACATAAAGACCTTTTAGCAATTATTGAAAAACACTTAATTTGATTATCATGAAAGATCTAAAATATCTACAACTACTGTCAAAAAGCTTTCCAACAATATCAGAAGCTAGCACAGAGATAATCAACCTAGAGGCAATACTCAACTTGCCTAAAGGTACAGAACATTTTTTAACTGATATCCACGGAGAACACGAAGCATTTCAACATGTGTTGAAAAACGCATCTGGAGTAATCAGAAAAAAGGTAGAAGATATTTTTGGTCACACACTTAGAGAAAGTGAAAAAAGAGAGCTTTGTACGCTAATCTACTATCCAGAAAGCAAATTACAAATAATCAAAAAAAGAGAAAAAGATATAGATGACTGGTATAAAACGATACTAGTTCAATTACTAAAAGTATGTGGAAATGTCTCTTCAAAATATACACGTTCTAAAGTCAGAAAAGCATTACCTACCGAATATTCGTATATCATCCAAGAGCTTTTACATGAATCGCTTAGTGAGCCAAATAAACAAGACTATGTAAAATCAATTATTTCTACGATTGTTTCTACAGGCAGATCTGAACATTTTATTATTGCTATTAGTAATCTAATCCAAAGATTAACTGTTGACTCTTTGCACATCATTGGAGATGTTTACGATAGAGGACCTGGCGCACACATCATAATGGACATCTTAAGTAATTATCATAATGTAGATATTCAATGGGGTAATCATGATTTAGTGTGGATAGGCGCAGCTGCAGGAAGTGAGGCATGTATGGCAAATGTGCTAAGAATGTCGTTACGTTATGCAAATTTAGAGACGATTGAAGATGGATACGGAATAAATTTATTCCCTTTAGCCAGTTTTGCCTCAGAATATTACGGAGAAGACCCTTGTTCTATCTTCAAACCCAAAACTGGAAATGACGAAAGTTTTAAGCAAAAGCAAATACGCCTGATTTCTCAAATGCATAAGGCTATTGCAATAATTCAATTCAAATTAGAGGGTGAGTTAATTAATCGAAATCCAGATTTCGAAATGAATGACAGAAACCTGCTTCATTTGATTGATTTTGAAAAAGGTACAATTAAAATTAACAATCAAGAATACCAGCTTAAGGACAACCATTTTCCTACAATTGACCCTAAAAATCCATATAAACTTACCGAAGACGAAAGAGAACTTGTAGATAAACTAATGTATAGTTTTGCTCATAGTGAGAAATTACATAAACATATGAGATGCATGTATTCAAAAGGTTCGCTATATCTAGTAAGGAATAATAATCTATTATACCACGGATCAGTACCTCTTAATGCTGATGGGTCGTTCAAAGAGCTTAAAGTTGCCGGAGAACTTTGTTCGGGTAAGAAACTATTTGATAAAATAGATATTTTAGTAAGATTAGCATATTTTGAAGAGAGGAATACAAAAGATAGAAGATATGCTCGAGACTTTATTTGGTACCTATGGTGCGGACCGTATTCTCCACCATTTGACAAAAATAAGATGACAACTTTCGAAAGATACTTCATTGCAGACAAAGAGCTTCATAAAGAAAAAAAAGGTCACTATTACTATTTAAAAGATAATAAAGAGCTTTGCGAAAAGATTTTAAAAGAGTTTGGAATTGAAGGAGAACACTCACATATAATAAATGGTCACATTCCTGTAAAAACAGCAAAAGGAGAATCTCCTATTAAAGCAGGAGGCAAATTACTTGTTATTGACGGAGGATACTCCAAGGCATATCAACCAGAAACAGGAATTGCTGGCTACACATTAATCTATAACTCTCATGGTCTATTATTAGTCCAACACGAACCATTTGAATCAACTCAAAAGGCAATAGAAGAGGGTAAAGATATTAAGTCTGAGACGAGTGTTGTGGAATTCAGCTCTAAGCGAAAGCTGGTTCGAGACACAGATATCGGCATAGAGCTGAAAAAACAAATAGACGATTTAACTAAGCTTCTAGCTGCTTATAAAGGCGGCCTACTAAAAGAGAAGAGCTAAAAAATTTCAGCAATCATACATCTTGCAGACCCACCTCCATTAATCTCGATATTGTTTATATCAGGAGTTATAATTTTGCAGTATGTAGAAAGTATTTGAATTTGCTCATCCTCTAAAGAGTTATAGGCTGTTTTTGACATCACAAGTATAGGTTCATCATCTTTATCACGAAGTTCCAACATATTTCCAGCAAAAGATCCCATTTGTTCCAAAGAGATTTCAATAATCTCTTTATCGGTCTCCTCTATCATTTCAATCAATTGAACCCTCTCTTCTAAATCTGTAATTGCATCAAGGCAAACTACAGCAAATTCACTCCCGACACACATCATTACATTAGTGTGATATATAGGGTTATCGTTTTGATCATATGCTCCAAACGCAACAAAATCATATCCTGTTTTATCACAAAATTCCTCTAAAACAGCTTCATCTGTTCGAGCAGAAATACATGCATAAGCAATCATATTCTCTCTGTCTAACACCATACTTCCAGTACCTTCCAAAAATTTATCTTTCTGTTCCCAGCCTGTAAGGTCTATCAGGTTTGCGATTTTAAAATTTGCTCTTATAGCATCCATAACTCCCTCCTTCCTCTCTAATCTTCTATTAGGAGCGCACATAGGATACAAAACTAAATCCCCCTCTTCATGAGTAGAGAACCAATTATTTGGAAATATAGAATCAGGTGTATGAGGAATCTCTGTATCCTGCACAACGATAACATTAACCCCATTATCTTGAAGCAATTTAACAAATTGATCAAATTCATTAATTGATTCTTTCAATGCTAGTTCTTGGTCCCCTTTTACTTGAAATGAATTGTTTTCTGCAGTCTGTTCGTTATACCCGAACTTGACTGGTCTTACCATTAAGACTTTATTTGTTGATTGCATTATTCTAAAGATTTTATTGACTGCTTTATTATCGAAATTGCTTCACGAAGTTGATCTTCAGTAATAACTAAAGGTGGGGCAAATCTAATTATATGTCTATGCGTTGGTTTTGCCAATAATCCATTCTCTGCCATTTTCTCGCAAACATCCCAAGCCTCTTTGTTATTATGCGGCTTAATTACAATTGCATTTAACAAACCCTTTCCTCTTATTAATTCAATAAATGGAGATGTAAAGTTTCTCATTTCTTCTCTAAATATTCTCCCCAAATGTTCAGCTTTATCTGCAAGTTGTTCGTCTTTTACTACCTCCAATGCAG
This sequence comes from Bacteroidales bacterium, assembly GCA_041441455.1. Taxonomy (GTDB): domain Bacteria; phylum Bacteroidota; class Bacteroidia; order Bacteroidales; family UBA932; genus JAFIHK01. The sequence continues at coordinate 4,591 of JASDTB010000014.1, read as the reverse complement.
CCACTGCAACTTTACATGCTAACGGAAAGCCCCCGAAGGTAGAACCATGCTCTCCAGGTTTTATTGTAAGCATAATCTCATCGTCTGCTAAAACAGCAGAAACAGGTAATACACCCCCAGATAGAGCTTTCCCTAGAATTACAATATCTGGCCTAATTTCGGCGTGGTCACAACAGAGCATTTTCCCAGTACGCGCAATTCCAGTCTGTACCTCGTCTGCAATAAATAATATGTTATGTTTTTTACATAGTTCGTAGCATCGTTTCAAATAACCCTCTTCAGGAACAAATACTCCTGCCTCACCTTGAATTGGTTCAACTATAAAAGCAGCAACATTTGCAGAGTTTTCTTGCAAATAATTATCTAGAGCATTACTATCATTATAAGGAATTGTTACCATTCCTGGTGTAAATGGTCCATATTGTGAAAATGAGTCTGGATCCGTAGACAGAGAAACTATACTAATTGTTCTTCCATGGAAATTTCCTTCGCAACCAATAATTTGGGCTTTATTCTCTCCTATTCCTTTTTTCACATACCCCCATCGTCTAGCAAGTTTTAAAGCTGTCTCAACCGCTTCTGCTCCTGAGTTCATTGGGAGCATCTTATCATATCCAAAATAGTTGTGGACAAATTCTTCATATGGGCCTAACAGGTCATTATAAAATGCCCTTGATGTAAGGCATAACTTTTTCGCCTGCTCAACTAATGCATTAACAATTTTGGGATGACAATGACCTTGGTTTACTGCTGAATATGCAGATAAGAAATCAAAATATCTTTTACCGTCTACATCCCAGACAAACGCCCCTTCTCCCTTTGATAAAACAACTGGTAATGGATGATAATTATGTGCTCCAAATTTTTCCTCTTTCGATATAAAATTTGTAGCATTTTGCGAAATATTCATAAGTTTTTAGTTTAGATTTTAAATTTTTGATGTTTATAACAAAATTAGTCTATATTTTTTTTGTTACAAATTAATATTTTTGCTTTATTAACGGCGCAAATAAGTTAATAAGTTGTTTGTAAATAAAAAAATAAAACTTACCTTTGCATCCCGTTTTGTATAACGAAATTACTTAAAGTAAAGATTAACAAACAATTATGCCAACAATTCAACAGTTAGTTCGCAAAGGCCGTGAGGTGCTCGTTGAAAAGAGTAAATCTCGCGCGCTTGATGCGTGTCCTCAGAGACGAGGAGTATGTGTACGCGTTTACACAACAACTCCTAAAAAACCAAACTCGGCAATGCGTAAAGTGGCTCGTGTACGCCTGACCAACCAAAAAGAGGTCAATGCATACATTCCAGGAGAGGGTCACAACTTACAAGAGCACTCAATCGTTCTTGTACGCGGAGGTCGTGTAAAAGATCTACCAGGTGTACGTTACCACATTTTACGCGGAGCACTTGACACAGCAGGTGTTGACGGACGTAAACAAGGTCGTTCACTTTATGGCGCCAAGAGACCTAAAAAAGGCGCAGCAGCAGCTCCTGCTAAGAAAAAATAATTAATTAATCTATTAAAATTTATTAGATCAAATGAGAAAAGCGAAGCCTAAAAAGAGGATTCTACTTCCTGATCCTAAGTTTCACGATGTTGCTGTAACAAGATTCGTGAATAACCTTATGTTGCAGGGAAAGAAGAGTATCGCCTACACAATCTTTTACGATGCAATCGACATCGTAGGTGAGAAGCTGAAAGATTCTGACAAGGCTCCTTTGGACATCTGGAAAAAAGCACTTGAAAACATCACTCCACAGGTAGAGGTTAAAAGCCGTAGAGTTGGTGGTGCAAACTTCCAAGTTCCAACCGAGGTGCGTCCTGAAAGAAAAGTTTCCATCAGTATGAAGAACATGATTCTGTACGCACGTAAACGTTCTGCTCATTCTATGGCAGAAAAACTTGCTGCGGAAATTATTGCGGCATACAATAATGAAGGTGCGGCATTTAAGAGAAAAGAAGATATGCACAAGATGGCTGAAGCCAACAAAGCCTTTGCACATTTTCGTTTTTAGTACCATAGTATAAATCAAATAAATGGCAAGAGATTTAAAATATACAAGAAATATAGGCATAATGGCTCACATTGATGCCGGGAAGACTACTACATCTGAGCGGATTTTGTTCTACACAGGTAAGACTCACAAAATCGGCGAAGTGCATGAAGGTGCGGCAACAATGGACTGGATGGTTCAAGAGCAAGAAAGAGGTATTACAATTACATCTGCAGCTACCACAGCATTCTGGAATTATGAAGGAAATACTTACCAAGTAAACCTTATCGATACTCCAGGCCACGTGGATTTCACAGTTGAAGTTGAAAGATCGCTTCGCGTTCTTGATGGTACAGTGGCTACATTTTGCGCTGTAGGTCGTGTGCAACCTCAATCGGAAACTGTTTGGCGTCAAGCTGACAAATACAGAGTTCCGAAATTGGCCTATGTGAACAAGATGGACCGTGTTGGAGCAGATTTTCTGGCAGTGATAGAGGAGATGAATGACAAACTTGGGGCTCACGCGGTTCCAATCGTACTGCCTATAGGTGCCGAAGATAAATTCGAAGGCATCGTAGACCTTATTTCTAACAAGGCAATATACTACAATCAGGACAGCAAGGAACTGGTTAACTATGTGGTTAAAGAGGTTCCGGAAAATATGAAGGATGAAGTTGATGAGTGGAGAGGAAAACTAATTGAGTCTATCGCTGAATACAACGACGAGATTCTAGAGAAGTTTTTCGAAAACCCAGATTCTATTTCTGAAGCAGAAATTATTGAAGCTCTTCGTAAAGCGACAATAGATATGGCTGTAGTTCCTACTACTTGTGGATCTTCATTCAAAAACAAAGGTGTACAGTTTCTTTTGGACGCTGTAATGAGATACCTTCCGTCACCACTTGACATTGGTGACGTAACAGGAATCAACCCTGATACTAACAAAGAAGAAGTTCGTAAACCATACATTAAAGAACCATTCTGCGGCTTAGTATTCAAAATTGCTACTGACCCTTATGTGGGTAGATTAGCTTTTATTAGAGCTTATTCTGGCAAACTTGAATCTGGTTCGTATGTACTAAATACTAGATCTGGTAAAAAAGAACGTGTAGCAAGACTTTATCAAATGCACTCAAACAAGCAAAATCCAATTGATTTTGTTGAGGCAGGAGATATTTGCGCTGCAGTAGGTTTTAAAGAGCTTAGAACTGGTGATACTATTTGTGTTGAATCTAATCCAGTTGTTCTTGAATCAATGACATTCCCAATACCCGTTATTGGACTAGCTGTTGAACCAAAAACACAGAAAGATCTTGACAAATTAGGTATGGCTCTTAGCAAGCTATCAGAAGAGGATCCAACATTTACTGTAAAATCTGACCATGAAACTGGACAGACAGTTATCAGCGGAATGGGAGAACTTCACTTAGAAATTATCGTTGACCGTCTAAGACGTGAATTTGGTGTTGAAATCAACCAAGGAGCACCTCAAGTTAACTACAAAGAGGCTATCAAAGGAAATGTTCAGCATAGAGAAGTATTCAAGAAACAAACAGGTGGTAGAGGTAAATTTGCTGACATCATTTTCGAAATCGGCCCAGCTGATGAAGGTGTTTCTGGATTACAATTCGTTGACGAGGTTAAAGGTGGTAATATTCCAAGAGAATATGTCCCTGCAGTAGAAAAAGGATTCAAATCAGCAATGGCTAATGGTGTTCTAGCTGGATATGAAGTTCAAGCTTTAAAGGTTACCCTTAAAGATGGTTCATTCCACCCAGTAGACTCAGACGCTCTTTCTTTTGAAATTTGTGCTAGACAAGCATTCAGAAAATCTTGCCCTAAAGCTAACCCTGTTATCCAAGAACCTATTATGTCTCTTGAAGTTGTTACTCCAGAAGACTATATGGGTGATATTATTGGAGACCTTAACAAAAGAAGAGGCCAGATAACAAGCATGGATTCAAAAGGTAATGCTCGTATTGTTAAAGCTAAAGTTCCTCTTTCAGAACAATTTGGTTACGTAACTGTATTACGTACAATCTCTTCTGGTAGAGCAACTAGTACAATGGAATTTTCGCATTTTGCAGAATTGCCTGCAACTTTGGCTAAAGAGGTCATCGAGAAATCGAGCGGAAAGAAATTCGATAGTGAATTAGACGATTAATAGAAATTGGTTAATAAAAAATTATATGAGCCAAAAAATAAGAATTAAATTGAAGTCTTACGATCATATGTTAGTAGATAAGTCTGCTGATAAAATCGTAAAAACAGTTAAAGCAACAGGAGCAGTTGTAAGTGGACCTATTCCACTTCCTACAGATAAGAAGATTTTTACTGTAAACCGCGCTACTTTCGTAAACAAAAAGTCACGCGAACAGTTTGAATTAAATTCTTTCCGTCGTTTGCTTGACATCTACAGCTCAACTCCAAAAACAGTTGATGCCTTGATGAAACTGGAACTACCTAGCGGTGTGGAAGTAGAAATCAAAGTTTGATTTTGATATATCGGCAAAGATTCATATCTTTGCCGTCCGTTAGGGCCCATAGCTCAGTTGGTTAGTAGCACCTGACTCATAATCAGGGGGTCGCTGG
>JASDTB010000013.1:0-30661 GCA_041441455.1 Bacteroidales bacterium | reverse complement strand
TCAGCAGCAAAGGCATCCATTTTAAGAGAACCAGTAAGGTCGGCACAAAGAGCTACGACATTAGGATTAACTTTTCCTAGTTCATGTAAACCAGCTCCAAATCCAGAGCGAGTATCTTTATTTCCAGTATTGATATATTTCTCCATAAAATGTCTAATGTTAAAAATCACCAAGTGTCTCTTGAAGTTGAGTTAAAGCCTTTTCAACTTGCTCTTTGCTAGGGGCTTTCCCGTGCCAATTATGAGTACCTTCCATAAAATCGACCCCTTTACCCATGATTGTCTTCATAAGAATCATCTTTGGTTTTCCGTCGCCTATTTTACTTTTGCTCTCTTTTAGTGCCTTTTCAATTTGCTCAACATCGTGACCATCACAAACTACGCACTCCCAACCAAAAGCATTCCATTTTGCCTGAAGGTCTCCAAGATTCATAACCGACGCCACTGGTCCATCAATTTGCTGCCCATTCCAGTCAGTTATAGCAATTAGGTTGTCTAATTTGTGATGAGCTGCAAACATTGATGCCTCCCAAATCTGACCCTCTTCTGTCTCGCCGTCTCCAACAAGAACAAAAACAGCTTTGTTGTCGTGATTGATCTTCTTTGCAAGTGCTGCTCCACAGGCTACAGATAGACCTTGTCCAAGAGAACCAGATGCAACATGCAGTCCAGGAAGTCCATGTTCAACTGAAGGGTGACCTTGAAGTCTTGACCCCATTTTTCTAAAAGTATTCAACTCTTTGATGTCGAAATATCCGGCTCTTGCCAAAACACTGTAGTATACAGGTGTAAGATGTCCTGCTGATAAAAAGAATAGATCTAAATCACTCCCTTCACGAGTCCATTTTGCAGGATTTTGATCCATTACTTTGAAAAACAACGTAGTCAGGATATCGGTACTGCTCAGAGAGCCACCCGGATGGCCGGAGTTAGCATTCCCTACCATTCTGACGATATCTCGTCTGATTTGGCTGGCAATTTCTTTCAGTTTTACTGTATCTGTCATTATAGAGTTTATTTATTCATAATTTACAAAGATAGCATCTATCAAATAATTTTGGCAATTATTTTTATCTTTGCAGAATTATAAAGACGAATAACATAAATATGAAGCACATAAGGAACTTTTGTATTATTGCCCACATCGATCATGGTAAGAGCACCCTGGCAGACAGGTTACTTGAGCAGACGAATACTCTCAATTCTAGAGAGATGGAGGCTCAAGTCCTAGACTCTATGGATCTCGAGAAGGAGAAAGGCATTACGATTAAAAGCCATGCCATTCAGATGGAGTATATCTACAAAGGAGAGAAATATGTATTCAATTTGATTGATACTCCTGGTCACGTAGACTTTTCATATGAGGTATCTAGAGCGATTGCCTCATGCGAAGGAGCACTTTTAGTAGTCGATGCCACCCAAGGGATTCAAGCGCAGACAATCTCAAATCTTTATCTAGCACTTAATCATGATTTAGAAATTATCCCTGTCCTCAATAAGATCGACATGGATGCTGCTATGATTGATTCTGTGAAAGACCAAATAATTGATCTTATAGGATGCAAAGACGAGGACATCCTTTTAGCTAGCGGAAAGACAGGTGTTGGGGTGCCAGAAATACTGGAGGCAATTGTTGAGAGGGTTCCAGCTCCAAAGGGAGACGAGAGTGAGCCTCTTCAAGCTTTGATCTTTGACTCAGTTTTCAACTCTTTCAGAGGTATTATTGCATATTTTAAAGTTCAAAACGGTGTAATAAGGAAAGGAGACAAAGTAAAGTTTGTAAATACTGGCAAAGAGTATCAGGCAGATGAGGTTGGTATTTTGCGATTGAAAATGGTGCCAACTCAAGAGGTGAGGACTGGCGATGTAGGATATATTATTTCTGGTATAAAAACAGCAAGTGAGGTCAAAGTAGGGGACACAATTACCCATGTAGAGAGACCTTGTGCAAAGTCCATAGCAGGATTTGAAGAGGTAAAGCCAATGGTGTTTGCTGGGGTATATCCAGTGGAAGCAGATGAGTATGAGGATTTAAGAGCATCTTTAGAAAAATTGCAATTAAATGATGCATCACTTGTCTTTGAACCAGAGTCATCATTAGCACTTGGATTTGGTTTCAGATGCGGATTTTTAGGTCTGCTACACATGGAGATAGTACAAGAGAGGTTGTACCGTGAATTTGATATGGATGTCATTACCACTGTGCCAAACGTATCATACAAAGTTTATACAACTCAAGGAGAGACATTAGATGTGCACAACCCTTCGGGACTTCCTGCTGTAACAATGATTGACTATATAGAGGAGCCATATATAAAAGCTCAGGTAATCTCAAAAAGTGAGTACTTTGGGACAATTATGAAACTTTGCCTAGACAAAAGAGGAGTGTTGGTAAGTCAGCATTTTTTAACCTCTGAGAGGGTCGAGCTAAACTTCGACATGCCACTAGCAGAGATTGTATTTGATTTTTATGACAAACTTAAATCTGTATCTAGAGGATATGCATCATTCGATTATCATGTCACTGGATACAAAGAGGCACATTTGGTAAAGTTAGATATCCTATTGAATTCAGAACCTGTCGATGCTCTTTCTAGCTTGATACATCGCGACCATGCATATGACTTTGGTAGAAAAATGTGTGAAAAGCTTAAAGAGCTAATACCACGTCAGCAATTTGATATTGCAATCCAGGCAGCAATTGGAGCCAAGATTATTGCAAGGGAGACTGTAAAGGCTGTTCGAAAAGATGTGACAGCAAAATGTTATGGAGGTGATATTTCAAGAAAGAGAAAACTACTCGAAAAGCAGAAGAAGGGTAAAAAGAGAATGCGTCAAGTAGGAAATGTTGAGGTTCCTCAATCAGCGTTTATGGCTGTATTAAAATTAGACTAACAAAATAATATCATATAAAAAAAGGCTGCCTAAAATTTAGACAGCCTTTTTTGTTTATCTAGATAGACTATTTGCGGTATTTAGCAAATTCGATATCATTTTGAGCTCTTTCGTTAAGAGATTTGCTCTTAGCAACGATAGCTAATTGAGCGTCAACTTCAGCAGCATTACCTTTTCTAGCAGCAATAATTGCGCGTTGGTAAGCAGCGTGAGGGCATTTGCATTTGATAGCAGCAGCAGCTTTGTCAAGTTGGTTAGTAAGAATGAAAGCAAGACCTTCGTTTTCGTCACCTGAACCAGCTAGTTTAGAAACAGCCTCATTGTATCTACCGTTAAGAATGTCAACGATTGCAGAGTTGTATTTAGCAACTTTAAGATCAGATTTTGCAAAATTTTCAACAGCAGCTTTGTAGTTTTTGTCGCGAAGAGCGATTACACCAGCGTTGTTATAGTAGTAAGTATCTTTGTTGTTGATTTTAGCAAGAGCAGCTTTAGCTTCAGCAACTTTACCATTATCAAGGTATGTAGCAGTAAGGTTATTGATTGCTCTGTCATCATTGAATTTCTCAGCTGCTTTCTTGTAAGCCATGATTTTGCTATCAGCATCTTTCATTAGTGAACCAGCATAAAGAAGAGCCTCAACATCCATAATTTCGATGTTATTTTTAACTAACTCAACAAGTTCTTGTTCGTTATAGTTTGTGTACTCGATGTTTGCGATGAATCTAGCTCTACGAAGTTCAGGAAGGATTTTGTCAGCAAGAGTTTTGAATACTTTAGACATATTTCTAATCTCTCTTTCGCGAACCATTGGATCACTGTACATTGAAAGAACTCTTAAGATAAGTTCTTTGTCTTTAATTTCAGAACCACCAACTAATTCTTGGAAACCATCCCAGTCTTCAGCAACAGTTGAAACGTTTAACGGTGCAGTTACAGGAGTCTTTTTAGTAATTTTAGCGAAAGCCTCTTTTGCAGTCTCACCTCTCTTTGCAGAAAGTTTTGAGTTAAGATCCATTCCACCGTCTGGTGAAGCATAAGCTACGATATCTGTACTTTTAACAGCTCTTTTCTCATCTTTTTCGATTTGAGCTAAGAACTCTTCAAACTCTTTAATCTCTTTTTTAGTTAGAGTTTTAGGTTTGATTTTGTAATCATTGATCTTGTAAAGAAGTTGAGTCTCTTTCTTTTCAGAAAGGAATTTTTGATAGTTATGACCCATCAAAGCAGTTACGCCTTCTGTATGAACTAGTTTGTAAGTAATGTTAGCACCATCAGCCAATTTGTAAGGAGCTGGGAAGCTAATTTTCTTTGTTTTGTTCCAAACAGCAACTCTAAGTTCTAGGTGCGATTTTTCCATTCCTGGTTTGTATGCAAACTTAACGGTATTGCTAGCTTTGCCACCTTTAACTGAAATAACTTGGAAGTTATCAGTAATTTTTTCGCCTTGAAGCTTAAATGCAGGTGCAGCTACTTCTCCTCCGTTATAAACCAATACAGGTATAACTTCAAGGATTGCTTTAGGATGAAAATATTTTTCAGGGAAACTCATTGTGTATGTTGCAGTAATTTCATCAGCAACAACTTCTAGTACTTTAGGATTACACTCAACACCAACTAGTTGAGATTCTTTTGCCATTTTAGCAGGATTGCTACAAGATGCAATTGTCAATCCTAAAACAGCAACTGAAAAAATTTTAAACAGATTTTTTTTCATTACTACGTGTATTTTATGTTAAATTTATTGTCAATTCCGCAAATATAAGAATTATTTAGTTAGATGCTTTAAAACAGCCCCATATTCTTTAATGTTTGTAAATCTTCAGGAGTATCTACAGCAAAAGTATTATGAGTTGTTTTAGCGGTTTTTATCTTTATCCCCTCCTCTAGCCATCTTAATTGTTCCAACTTTTCCATTCTTTCTAAATAAGATTGCTCCAGTTTAGTAATCCTTATTAGTGTCTCTCTTCGGTATGCATACAATCCAATATGTTTGTAATAGGGAAATTCGTCTTTTCTGAAATTTTCAGAACTATCTCTGTCGAAAGGAATTGCGGACCTACTGAAATACATCGCATCCCCATTTTTGTTAATTACAACCTTTGGGGAATTAGGATTAAACACACTCTCTTCTCTATCAAATCTCTTAATTAGTGTTGCAATTTCCGTAGACGAATCATCAAAGCAGCCCACTAAGTCGAGCAACTGTTCAGGTGCGATAAAAGGTTCGTCTCCTTGCACATTTACAACAATATCAAAAACTATACCCAACTCCGCCTCAACATTAAGTAATGCTTCATAACATCTGTCAGTTCCGCTTTGATGATTTTCAGATGTCATCACAGCTTTACCATCAAATGATTTTACGCAGTCGAATATCCGATTATCGTCTGTTGCAACATAGACATACTCAAATGCCTTTTTGGTCTGTTCATAAACTCGTTGAATCATTGGTTTGCCGCCGATGTCGGCAAGAGGTTTTCCTGGAAATCTGCTTGATTGGTACCTTGCAGGGATTAGGGCAAGAATTTTCATTACAAGATGACTTAAAATTTCTCAAAGGTACAAATTTTATCTATTTTTGCGATTATGGAACTTAGGGCTATTAAACAACGATTCGATATTATTGGAGATAATCCTGCACTAAACAGAGCATTAGATGTTGCTGTGCAGGTTGCTGCTACTGATTTGTCTGTGTTGATTACGGGTGAGAGTGGCGTAGGGAAAGAGGTTATACCACAAATAATTCATGTGAATAGTCCAAGAAAACATGGTCAGTACATTGCTGTAAACTGTGGCGCAATTCCCGAAGGGACTATTGACTCTGAGTTATTTGGTCACGAAAAGGGCTCTTTTACAGGTGCTTTTGAGACAAGAAAAGGGTACTTTGAAGTTGCTGACGGAGGAACTCTTTTCCTCGACGAAGTTGCGGAGTTGCCTCTCTCAACCCAAGTAAGACTACTAAGAATTCTTCAAACAGGAGAGTTTATAAAGGTAGGTTCTTCGAAGGTGCAGAAGACAGATGTCCGAGTTATCGCTGCAACTAATATCAACCTTACAAAAGCTATTGAAAATGGTAAGTTTCGCGAAGATTTATTTTACCGTCTAAATACTGTTCCAATTACAATTCCTCCTTTGAGGGAGAGAAAGGAAGATATACATCTGCTTTTTAAAAAGTTTGCCTTAGACTTTGCAGACAAGTATAAAATGCCACCTATAAGACTAACGGCAGATGCGCAACATGTACTATCTTCGTACAGATGGCCAGGAAACATTCGTCAATTAAAGAGTATTGCAGAACAAATATCGGTAATTGAACATAATAGACAGATTGATGCTGAGGTTCTCTTAAAGTATATTCCTTCGGAACCCATTAACTCTCTTCCTGTTAGGACAGAAGGACATTCGTCTGATTATTTAACAGATAGAGACATCATATTCAAAATTCTCTATCAATTAAGGCACGAGGTAGAGGAGTTGAAAGAGAAGATAAGAACTGGTGCCTCTCAAGCTCCTGTTCAAAGAGTTGTCGGTCCTAAAGATATAGCATCTTCACTCGATGATGAGGTGATAGATTATGATGAAGATGAGATAACTCATGAGAAAGAGGAAGAGCAATTGTCAACACTTTCGATTCAAAATGTAAGTGCAGAACTCATTAGAAAGTCGTTAGCTAAGCATAATGGTAAAAGAAAATTGGCAGCTGCAGAATTAGGAATTTCTGAGAGAACTCTGTACCGTAAAATTAAAGAACTTAATTTGGATTTATAATGAAACAATATAAACCGATAATACTGATATTGGCATCGGTGCTACTTTGCTCTTGCAAAATTAATTACACCTTTTCTGGGACATCAATCGCAGAGGATGTTAATACGATAACTGTAAAGCAAGTAGATAATAAGGCGATGAGGATTAACCCTCTATTGGCTCCTAATCTTACTCAGGCACTAATTGACCAGTATCGCAGACAGACCCGACTAGAAGTTGAGAGAGATGGTGGCGACCTTGAGGTTGAGGCAATAGTGACATCTTATGAATTGACTTCGTTAGCAGTTACTGCTAATGAAACAGCCTCTCAAAATAGGTTGACCATTACAGTCAAACTAAAGTTCACAAATAATAAATATCCAAAAGAGAATTTTGAAAAGTCATTTGCTGCATTCAAGGATTACCCATCTACATCATCTTTTGACTCTGTAGAGCAAGAGTTAGTTGAAGCGATTATTAAGCAGTTGACAGATGATATTTTCTTAGGAACAGTTGCAAGATGGTAAATTATGAACGGAAGTAATGACATTGTAAATATTGAAAGGTCAATTGAAAGGTACCCGTGGTACTCTCTTGCCTACGTAGAACTGTTTAAGAAAATGGCTCCAATGGGTGATGAACACAAAAATGCAGCTTTAAATAAGGCTGCAGCAAAAGTGTTCTCAAGAAAAAAACTATTTGAATTTACGATTCAGAAAGAGAGCACTCTTAATTCAATTGAGACCAGCATAACTCATCCTATATCAGACAAGAGCGAGGAGCTTGAGAAAGTAGTTGATATAGAGACAGAAAAAGAAAATATATGTGCTGATGATAAGGAGGAGATTAGTAGAGAAGAAAAAGAGGAGATACATACAACTGAAAAAGATAATCCTCAAGTTGAAGCAGATACAGTAGTAATAAATGCTACAACAATAGTTCCTCAAGATGAGGAAATTCAATTAATAGATCAAGAGGAGGATGAGGATGAGATCTCTTTTGTGATTGATGAGGAGACGACTCAAGAAGATCAAAAACCAAAAATTATTGTTGTTGGTGGAGATTACTTTGGGAGAGACGATTTTGAATCAATTAAATTAGATGATTCAAAGCCTCTCGACAAGTTTATAGCTGAAAGGCCATCGTTAGTGAAACAAAATCCTCTGCCCGAAACAAAAGTTTCTTCGGAAGAGTTTATTGAATTCGACGATACTGTATTTTACACTGAGACATTAGCAAAGATATATACTGAACAAGGATTTTATAAAAGAGCAATAGATGTTTACGCCAAACTAATTTTGCTATATCCGGAAAAAAGTAGTTACTTTGCATCCCTTGTACAAGAGTTAAAGACAAAAAATAATCAATAATATGTATACTGCAATAGCTGTTTTAATTGTAATCGCAAGTATCTTGCTGACAATTATAGTATTAGTACAGAATTCTAAAGGAGGCGGACTTGCCGCAAACTTTGCTTCGGGCAATCAGACTTTCGGAGTACGTCAAACTGCCGATTTTCTAGAAAAGACAACTTGGGTTTTAGCAATTACCATTATTGTTCTATGTGTTCTAGCAACAGCATTCGTTTCATCTGGTAATGTAGAAACAAAGTCGGACCTTAAAGAAAAAATTGAGAATACCACTCCTGCGCAAGCAACACCAGACTTCCAAACTCCAGCGTCTTCTCAACCTGCTGCAGCCCAACCAGCGGCTACTCAAGCAGCTCCTGAAGAAAAGAAAACAGAGAATACTACAAAAAAATAAATTTTTTTTAAATTTTTCTCTCAGAATATGAGCCCGTTACGAATGTAGCGGGCTTTTTTTATTAAAATTTTATGTACTATGCGATACAAGGTAATGAAAAAAGTATATATATTTGCAGTACCAAATTCCATGTAATAATAAATAGTATTTAAAATGAAAAAAGTATTAAATGTAGGTATAGGTGGTACAAGCTTTATAATTGACGAAGACGCCTATCAAAAATTAGATCAGTATTTAGAAAAGTTTCGTCAAAAAACCCAAATGGGTATTCAAGCCAAAGATGTTATGGAGGACCTTGAGGCTAGAATTGCAGAATTATTCAACGAATTCCTGAAATCAAATCAGGAGGTAGTAAACATCGCTCTTGTAAATAGAGTAATCGCTCAGCTAGGAATGCCAGACGGAGAGGTTAATGATGAAGAGTTTGCTTCGAGCACATCTTCGACTCAATACCAAATACCTCCGGTAAAAAAACTTTATAGAGATCCAGACAATAAATCTATTGCAGGTGTTTGTTCTGGAGTAGCGCTTTACCTTAATATAGATGTAGTATTAGTAAAAATTATCTTCTTAATTGCCTTCTTTATGGGTGGCGTAGGATTTTGGGCTTACGTTATATTCTGGATCGCAGCGCCTTTAGCGGTGACAGCTGCACAGAAATGCGAAATGAGAGGAATCCCCGTTACAGCCGAAAACATGAAAAGATTTTCAATATTTAAATAATTAGAACCATGAACGAAAATATCAATACAGACAATGTAAAATCTCAAATGCGCAAGGGCGTACTTGAGTATTGCATACTAAGTATTCTGAACAATAATGATGCATATGCTTCGGAATTGATAGCAAAACTTAAAAATGCAAAAATGATAGTTGTGGAGGGAACACTATATCCACTTCTTACAAGACAAAAAAATCAAGGACTTCTAAGTTATCGTTGGGAAGAGTCTCCACAAGGACCTCCACGTAAATACTACTCAATAACAGATAAGGGTAAAGAACTTTTACAAGAGATGGATAGCGCATGGCAAGATGTTGTTGAGACTATAGCTCTAATAAGAAATAAGAAAAATCTAAACTAAATAATCATGAAAAAGGTAGTTAAAGTTAGTATTGGTAGTCTTGCATTCACACTAGAAGAGGATGCATTCAATACACTAAACTTTTATCTGAACGATCTAAAATCTCACTACAATTCTAAACCAAACGGTTCTGAAATCATTGAGGGAATTGAAGAGAGAATTGCAGATCTGTTCATGGAGAAAAACGGGAAAGATAATGTCGTTCCTATTTCAATAGTAAATGAGGTCATTGCAATCTTGGGAAAACCAGATGATTTTGACGAAGAGGAGAGTACGCAAACCAACAATGAAAGAACTACCACTACACCTCTTCCTGCTCCAAAGAAACTATTTCGCGATACCGACAATAAAGTTCTAGGTGGAGTATGTTCTGGTTTAGGAGTCTATTTCAATATAGATAGAGTTTTAGTTAGAATAATCTTTTTAGTTCTATTAATTGGATTTTCACTTTTAGATATTCACTTTGGAGGTACATCTGCGATGGTACTTATCTACATAGGTATGTGGATTCTAGTGCCTGAAGCAAAAACCATAGAACAAAAATGTGCAATGCATGGAGAGACTCCTGATATTAATAATATTAAGAGAAGGGTAGAGGATTATGGATCAAATTATGGAAGAGGAAATAACTCTGGAAATAATGCAGTATCAGCAGTTTTTAAGGCAATTCTAAAAGTGATTGGAGTAATTTTGATTCTCATAGGAGGCTCAGGTCTTATTTCACTAGCAGTAGCCCTTCTTGGATTCCAAGTGTTTGATGGAATGTTTACAATAGATCTTATTGATTTTGTAAACTTTGGTGATGTTAATATTACATTGTTAAAAGTCTTGGGATTAGCGGTAATATTCCTTCCATTCATTGGAATGTTATATGGTGGAATTCAGCTTCTATTTGGTTTTAAATCTCCAAAATACAAACCAGGTCTGATCATTTTCCTTCTTTGGATCTTCTCATGTATTGGTCTTGCTTTCACCGGAGTATCAGCTTCAAGAGGCTTTTGGCAAAAAACATATAATAATCAGGAGTTTACAATAGAGAAGATAGATACAATCTATGTTAAGTATGTCTCAAATAGTGTAATGCCCGAGAAGAGAGTGATGTTAGAGGCAGATGAGGATGATTTTAATCTGTTTTGGGTTGACAAAAAAGGATCGGATTTAAAATTGGTTGTTTTTCCAAATCTAATTATTGACAGAATTGCAGAGGGTGACAGTAGTAATATTAAAACTTCAATCATGAGTTTTGCCGAAACTTGGGCTGACGCATCGGTTAAGGCTTCGAAAAACCTTCCAAAATTTGAGATGAAGGACTCTCTTTTAACTATTTATGCAGACGAAATAAGTAAGACAAGTAAATGGGATGGTTCTGTAAAGAAAATCTCCCTGAGAATTCCTGAAAACACGAAGGTCATTGTTAAAGAACCTATTTATCATGATTTCGAGACACACAGAGAGATTTCTTGTGAATGGTAATTCAAGATTATTTTATAACTCCTAGTTGTTTTCCAACTTTAGTAAAGGCAGCAATACATTTATCAAGATGCTCTTTTTCGTGTCCAGCTGAGATTTGAACTCTGATTCGAGCTAAATCTTTTGGAACAACAGGATAATAGAATCCAACAACATAGATTCCTTCGTCTAAAAGTTTTGTAGCCATCTCTTGAGAAAGTTTGGCATCATACAACATAACAGCACAAATTGCAGATTGGGTCGGCTTAATATCAAAGCCGGCCTTTTTCATCTCTTTAACAAAATAGTCTGTGTTATCATGAAGTTTGTCTTGAAGATGATTGGTTCTAGCCATCATATCGAACATTGCAATACCAGCAGAAGCTACCATTGGAGGGATAGAGTTTGAGAAAAGATATGGACGAGACCTTTGTCTTAGCATATCAATAATCTCCTTTTTACCAGTTGTGAATCCACCGATTGCACCGCCGAAGGCTTTTCCTAGTGTACCTGTTATGATTTCAACTTCGCCACGAAGATTAAACTGTTCAGTTGTACCTCTTCCTGTCTTTCCAACAACACCTGCTGAGTGCGACTCGTCTACCATAATCATAGCATCGTATTTCTTCGCTAGTTCGTGGATTTTGTCAAGAGGGGCAACATTTCCATCCATTGAGAAGACGCCATCAGTCACAATAAGACGGAATCTTTGCGCTTGAGCTAGCTTCAGGCAATTTTCTAGCTCTTCCATATTAGCATTTGCATAGCGGTAACGTTGAGCTTTGCAAAGTCTAACTCCGTCGATAATTGAAGCATGATTCAAAGAGTCTGAGATGATTGCATCCTCTTCGTTTAAAAGTGGTTCAAAGACGCCACCGTTTGCATCGAAGCAAGCTGCGTAAAGGATAGTATCTTCTGTTCCGAAGAAGTCAGCAATTTTTTTCTCAAGGGAGATGTGTAAATCTTGCGTTCCGCAAATGAACCTTACACTCGACATACCAAATCCTCTCTCATCCAATGCCTTTTTTGCAGCATTGATGAGCTCTGGATTATTTGAAAGTCCAAGGTAGTTGTTTGCACAGAAGTTAAGAACTTCTTGGCCGGTGCTTACTTTGATCTCTGCTTGTTGAGGAGTTGTAATCACTCTCTCTCTCTTGTAGAGACCAGCAGCATCAATAGAATTAAGTTCGTTTATTAAGAAATTTTTAAAATTTGAGTACATAATATGATTGTTTATTGCTTTGGCATAATGTTAATACAAAGTTAAGCTATAAAAAATCGAAAAAAGACAGAAAAACAAGAAAACTATTTTTGTTTTTTTCAGTTTTCTGTATACATTTGCCAAAATTTTTTGAAATGGATATAAGAACCCGCATATTGGAAAATTCGCTAGAACTGTTCATGAACAGGGGTTGCAAGTCTGTCACGATGGACGATATTGCAGCTGAAAATGGAATATCCAAGCGAACTTTATACGAGCATTTTTCTGATAAATCTTCTTTATTAGAGGAGTGTCTGATACTATCTGAGCGAAAAACGAAATGTTTTTTGGATGAATTCAAAAATGAGACCGATAATTTTCTTTCGAGATTGCTTGTAATGCATGATGCTCAGACAGATGTAATGATTAATCTAAGGTTGAATTTTTTCACTGAGCTAAAAAAGTTCTATCCATCGATTTACGACAATCTTGTAAAAAAAATGATCAAGTTCCATCTTGACGTTACTCATTCAGGAATTATCAAAGGTCAAAACCAAGGGTTATTTCGCAAAGATATTGATGTAGAGCTAGTCTCTAAGATTATTATTGAGTTAGGAAATACTATGGGTAATGAAGATACTTTTCCATTCAAATCATATGGGAGGAAGAAGTTATTTAAAGAGTTGCTTATAAATTATTTCAGAGGCATAGCAACTCAAAAAGGAATAGACATAATTGACGAATATTTAAACAAACAACAAAACGGATTATGATTGTCAAAGTAATTAAAATGTTTCTGCTCGGCGCAGTACTGTCGGCAACCATGCTAGTGAGCAATAAAATTCAAGCTCAGAGCAAGGATACAGTCAGAATCAACATTGAGCAAGCACTGGAGCTTGCACTAAACGAAAACCTTACTCTTAAAATTGCTGAATACGATCTTGAGAGGGTAGATTATTTAAGAATGGAGAGTAAGTACGCGTTGCTTCCATCTGTTTCGGCAAATGCTCAGTATACGAACAATATATTGAAGCCAGTCTTCTTCTCTGATTTTTTTCCTGGCGGAAAAATGGAGGTTGGATCATCAAATAGTTACGCTGTGACTGGAACACTTCAGGTGCCTCTTTTTTCTTTGGCATTATATAAAAACATTCAGCTATCTGAAATCGAATTGAGATCTGTACTTGAATCGGCTAGATCGACTAAGCTGGATCTTTTAATGCAGGTTAAAAATACATTCTATGGAATTATTATGATGAAGGAGTCTGTAAATGTGTTGGAGCAAAGCTATAAGAATGCAAAAGAGAGTGCAGACAATATCCGTAATATGTTTGAAAAAGGGATGGCTTCGGAGTATGACAAAATCAGAACAGACGTTGCTGTTAGAAACATATTACCATCGTTAAGCCAAGCAAAAAATGCTCTTGAGATGGCAAAAATGCAGCTAAAAGTACTGTTGTCTTTGAAGATGGATCAGCCAATAGAACTAGAAGGTGATTTTAAGTCTTTAGAAAAAGATGTAATGTCTTTTGCTGCTTCATCTGAGATAAACCTCTCTGCAAATAGTAATCTGAAATCTCTGGATATACAGATGGACAAGCTCAAGAAGAATATGGAGATTGTAAACTCTCAAAGATTGCCTTCATTAGCTGGTTTTATGAATTACCAGTTACAGATGCAGAGTGAAAAATTCACATTTAATAACACTTGGGCAAACTCACTAAGCGCAGGATTTGTGATTCAGATTCCAATCTTCAATAAACTCTCATTGAATATGAAGGAGAAACAGATTCAAGTCGGAATCAAACAGATGGAGTTTCAAAAACAACTTCTCTCAGAGAATATGACTTTAGCTGTTAAAAATGCTATAAACGAGATGAATAGAGCGAAAATTCAACTCGAATCAGATCTTGAGGCTGTAAAGCAGGCGCAAAAAGGATTCGAAATTTCAAAAGTTCGATATTCAACAGGTGCAGGAACGGTGCTAGAGCTTAATGACACAGAAGTTGCTCTTACAAAGTCTAGACTTAATCTTAACCAAACAATCTATGACTTCATTAAAGCAAGAAACGAATACGAGAAAATTTTAGGACAAGAAAATAATATTAAACAATAATACAGATGAACAGGAAGATTTTTTTAACGATTTCGGCCGTTACGGCTATGTTGATCTCCTGCACTCCAAAGAACACCGAAGAGAGTGCCAAAGATACAGAAGCAAAAATTGCTACTGTAAAAGTTGAAGATGTAAAGACTGCAGATGTTGCTCAGATTGTCGATTTTACGGGAAACATCGAGCCATTCGTAAAGAACATGATTTCAAGTTCATCTGCTCAACGCATCGAAAAAATTTATGTTGAAGTTGGATCACAAGTAAAGAAGGGTCAACTTCTAGTAAGAATGGAAAATCTAAATTATGCTCAAGCAAAGATTCAATTAGAGAACTTAAAGCTCGACATGTCTAGAATTGAAGCGTTGTATAATGCGGGAGGAGTCTCTAAACAACAATACGATCAAATGAAGACACAAGTCTCTGTTGCCGAAGAGAGTATTGCTAACTTAGATAAAAATACTCGCCTATTATCTCCAATTTCGGGAGTAGTGACACAGCGTAACTTCGATAGCGGAGACCTTACTATGGGACAACCTATACTAGTTGTTATGCAGTTACAACCTGTTAAGATTATGATTAGTATATCAGAAGAGTATTTCCCTAAAGTTAAAGTTGGAACACCTGTTGATATTACTCTGGATGTTTACGAAGGTAAAACATTCCCTGGTAAAGTAAGTTTGATCTATCCAACAATAGACCCAACAACCAAAACTTTCCAAGTTCAAGTAAGTATCAACAACCCATCAATGCAAATTAGACCAGGTATGTTTGCTAGAGCTAAGGTAAACTTTGGGATGAAAAAGAGACTAGTCGTTCCAGACAAAGCAGTAATTAAACAACAAGGCACAAATGATAAATTTGTCTATGTTGTTGACGGTGATGTTGTTAATTATATAAAAATCGAAACTGGACAAAGAAGCGGCCAAATTTACGAAGTCCTAAATGGACTAGAAGAGGGACAAAAAGTCGTAATTGCAGGAATCTCTCAACTTAAAGATAAAGCGAAAGTAAAAATCGTTACTTCGGGAGTAGACCTTTCATTATAAAAAACTGACAAACAATGAGTATATACGAAAGTGCAGTAAAAAAACCAGTAACAACGGCGTTGATTTTCGTCGCTATTGTTGTTCTAGGTTTGTTCTCTTTCACAAGATTGTCTGTTGATCTTTATCCTAAGATTGAGCTCAACCAGATAACCGTTATGACCACCTATTCTGGAGCAAGTGCTGCAGATATAGAGCAAAACGTAACAAAGAGACTGGAGACGGCCCTAAGTACCGTTACCGATCTAAAGAAAATCACATCAAATTCAAAAGATAATATATCACTGGTTGTACTTGAATTCGAGTACGGAACCAGTATGGATGAGGCTGTAAATGATATCCGTTCGGTTATTGACCTTCAAAGGAACTTTTTACCAGACGAATGTGAATCTCCAGTAATTTTAAAGTTTAGCTCAGACATGATGCCTGTGGCATTTCTCTCTGCTAGAACATCAAGCAAGAATGTTCAGGGGCTTTACAAAATCTTGGAAGACAAAGTTGCCAATCCAATTAACAGGCTTGATGGTGTAGCTTCTGTTTCAATATCTGGTGCACCTCAAAGAGAGATACAAGTGCTCGCAGACCCTAGAAAAATGGAGGCTTATCGAGTAACAGTTGAGCAACTTGCAGCAGTTATCTCTGCAGAAAACAGAAACGTTCCAGGAGGGAACATCGATGTAGGAACCCAAACATATTCAGTAAGGGTAGATGGAGAGTTTTCTGCGAGTGACGAGCTTAATGATATTGTAATAGGAAGTTTCAACGGGAAAAATATCTATGTTAAAGATGTTGCAACGGTAAAAGACACACTTAAAGAGCGTTCAACAGAGGTGTTTACTAATGGGGTGCTAGGTTCTTCGATTGTTATCCAAAAACAATCTGGGGCAAATGTGGTAGAGATTGCAGACAGAATAAAGGCTGCATTGCCAGAAATTCAAAATACACTTCCAGAAGATATAAAGCTTGACATGATTCTTGATACTTCGGAGTTTATCAAAGATAGTATCAGCTCACTTACTGAGACAGTCGTGCTAGCAGGTGTGTTTGTGATGTTAGTTGTTCTATTCTTCCTTGGAAGGTGGAGAGCTACCGTTATCATTATCTTAACAATCCCAGTTTCGTTAGTAGCTGCCTTTATCTACCTTATGGTAACTGGTAATACTTTGAATATTATATCCTTAAGTTCGCTTTCGATAGCGATTGGAATGGTTGTAGATGATGCTATTGTTGTTTTGGAGAATATAACGACGCATATTGAACGGGGTAGTAAACCAAAAGATGCAGCTATTTATGCTACTAATGAGGTAGCGGTTGCTGTTATCGCCTCAACACTTACAATCATTGCAGTATTCTTCCCGCTTACAATGGTGACAGGTCTTGCTGGAATTATGTTCAAACAGCTTGGATGGATTGTTACAATAATCATCGCAGTCTCTACATATGCCGCATTGACCCTTACTCCAATGCTTGCTTCCAAGATGATGAGAAAAGATCCTAAGAGAAGTAAAGCATTTAGCTATATCTATGCACCTATTGAAAAATTCTTAAACTCCTTAGATAGAGTATATGTATCTACTTTAAGATATTCATTAAAGCATAGATTTACAGTAATTATAGCTCCTTTTTTAATGTTTGTTAGTAGTATATTTTTAGTTTTTCTTGTTGGAGCAGACTTTTTCCCAGCAACAGATAATTCTCAAATAGGAATTAATGTTGAGTTACCTGTCGGAACTAGAGTTGAACAAGCTCGTAAGCTAAATAATTATCTATACACTAAATGGAAAGAGAAATATCCAGAAGTAGAAGTTTATCAATCGATGATGGGACAATCCGATGGATCAAATGTCTTTATGTCGATGAGAAACTCTGGAACCCATCTGATAACCTATACTGCTAGACTTGTTAAAGCATCTGAAAGAGAGCGAGATATTTTCGAGATATCAGATGAAATAAGAAAGGATCTTGCCGAAATCCCCGAAATATATAGATATGAGGTAATTCCTGGTGGATCAAATAGAGGCATGGTCTCTGGGGGAAGTACCTTTGAAATGAATGTTTTAGGCTACAACATGGATGATGCCGAAAAAGTAGCCAAAAAGGTCTCTGAGATTATGAAAAAAACAGAAGGTCTTAGAGATGTAAAGCTTTCAAGGGAAGATTATATGCCTCAACTTAAAGTTGTTTTTGACAGAAAAAAACTAGCGATGAATAATATTTCGCTAACATCTGCAGCTTCTGCCGTAAGAAACAGGATTAATGGTATTATCACATCAAAATTCCGTGAGGCTGGAGAGGAGTATGATATTGTTGTAAGAAACGATCTTAAAAACCGTCAAAGTATAGAGGATATTGAAAACATATTGATCTATAATTCGCAAGGGAAGAGTGTTAGATTAGCTGAA
This sequence comes from Bacteroidales bacterium, assembly GCA_041441455.1. Lineage (GTDB taxonomy): Bacteria > Bacteroidota > Bacteroidia > Bacteroidales > UBA932 > JAFIHK01. The sequence continues at coordinate 12,963 of JASDTB010000013.1, read as the reverse complement.
GTAGGTTCGGTAATTGAGGGATTTGCCCCTCCAACAATTGAGCACTTAGACAGAGAGAGGGTAATCAAGGTATCTGGTTTGATCTATAAAAGAGCCTTAGGTGACATTGCCAAAGATGTAAACAAAGAGGTTGCTAAACTACAATTACCACCAATGATTGCAGTGAAAGCCTCTGGTACTATTGAAGACCAGCAAGATTCATTTAGAGATATGTTTACCTTATTAATTTTGGTAATAATGCTTGTGTATATTGTTATGGCAGCGCAGTTTGAATCATTCAGGGATCCGTTTATAATTATGACCTCAATCTTATTTGCTTTTACTGGAGTATTCGTTGCCCTTTGGTTAACCAACACACCACTTAGCTTGATAGCATTGATTGGAAGTGTTATGCTTGTCGGAATTGTTGTAAAAAATGGAATTGTTTTAATCGACTACATAAATCTGAACAGAGAGAGGGGAATGAGTGTTATGAGAGGTGTTTTAAATGGAGGAAACTCACGTTTAAGGCCAGTTTTAATGACAACAGCTACAACTATTCTTGGTATGGTTCCTATGGCAATGGGGATTGGTGAGGGTTCAGAGACTTGGCAGCCTATGGGTATAGCAATTATTGGTGGTCTAACATTGTCTACCTTCTTAACACTAATTGTTGTTCCTACAATTTATGCAAGTTTCCATATTGGTGACATTAAAAGGAAGAGAAGAAAGATGGCAAAACTTAGAAAAGTTGCAAAAAATTAATTTTCAGAAATTTATGAAATCATTAATGATAGTATTTAATCAGGCGCACTCTCAGGTTATAATGGAAATTTTGGACAATTGTAGTGTTCGAGGTTTTACAAAATGGGTCGATGTACAAGGCAGAGGAACTGAGAGAGGAGAGCCACACTACGGCTCGCACGCTTGGCCTTCGAAGAATATGGCTATTATGGCTGTTGTCGAAGAAGAGTTATTGCCAAAATTGGTGAAGGAGTTGAAAGGCCTAAATCAATCGGCAGAAAAACAAGGTTTAAGGGTATTCAGTTGGGACGCAGAATCTTTAGTTTAGATTATGGAAAGTATCAAAGAGATTTTCAAGATCGGAAAAGGGCCCTCTAGTAGTCATACTATGGCACCTTCGAAGGCTGCGTTACTTTTTAAAGGGAGGCACACAGATGCCTCCTTTTTCAAAGTGACACTTTATGGAAGTTTAGCCGCAACAGGCGTTGGTCATATGACCGATGTAGCAATTATTGAAGCATTAGGAAGAGATAAATGCGAGATTGTTTGGTGCCCCGAAATCGTGTTGCCTCAACACCCTAACGGAATGAAGTTCGAAGCTCTTGACCAAGAAAAGAGGGTGATTTCGGAATGGATAACCTTCAGTATCGGAGGGGGAGACTTGAGTGATTCAGGCAAAAGAGGAGAGATGAAACAGATCTACCCTCACTCAAAGATGAAAGATATTTTAGATTGGTGCCAGAAGAATGGACGAACATTTTGGGAGTATGTAGAGATCCACGAAAACAAAGAGTTGTGGGACTATCTTGCCGAAGTTTGGAGTGTAATGAAAGACGCTGTCGAAAGAGGTTTGGAGACGGAAGGAGTTCTCCCTGGAGGGCTTAACCTATCTAGAAAAGCGTCATCATTTTATATTAAAGCAAAAGGATATCAAGGCTCAATGCAGCGAAGGTCAATGACATTCTCTTTTGCACTTGCGGTTGCCGAAGAGAACGCCTCTGGTGGTACGATTGTCACAGCACCAACATGTGGCTCTTCAGGAGTTCTCCCTGCTGTTCTTTATCTGAATCAAAAGTTCTATGATTTCACAGACAAAAGAATCATTAAAGCACTAGCAACAGCCGGACTTATTGGGAACATTATTAAAACGAACGCGTCAATATCGGGAGCCGAAGTTGGATGTCAAGGGGAGGTAGGATCTGCATGCTCAATGGCAGCAGGAGCAGGAGTCCAACTATTTGGAGGGACTCAAGCTCAGATAGAGTATGGGGCGTCAATCGGAATGGAGCATTTTTTGGGACTGACATGCGACCCTATCTGCGGATTGGTTCAGATACCATGTATAGAGAGAAATGCTTTTGGAGCTACACGAGCAGTAGATGCTAACATGTATGCACTCCTTTCAGACGGAAAACATTTAGTTAGTTTCGATACTGTAATTGAGGCAATGAAGAGAACAGGACACGATTTACCAAGTCTCTATAAGGAGACTGCCGAAGGCGGTCTTGCTTCACTTTTAGGCAACAAGTAGATTTTTTAAAAAAATGGTATTAATTTAGCAGATGTAAACTTAAAAATCGATTATTATGGCTATAGCAGTTAATGATGCAAATTTCAACGAGATAGTAATTAATTCGGACAAACCTGTATTGGTAGATTTCTGGGCACCATGGTGCGGTCCATGCAGAATGATTGCTCCGATTGTTGACGAACTTGCTGTTGAATATGAAGGAAAAGCAGTTATTGCAAAGTGTGATGTTGACTCAAGTTCAGACGTTCCTGTTAAATATGGGATCAGAAATATTCCTACAATCCTGTTTTTCAAAAATGGAGAATTGAAGGATAAGATAGTTGGATCTACAACAAAAGCAAACATTATCGCAAAGCTTAATGCATTAATGTAAAATAGGGTCCCAGACAATAACCTTAAAAAATTATTATTATGAAAAAGGTTCTATTAGTTATCATTGCATTAGTACTGATTGCGCCAGTATCAAATGCACAGGCAAAATTTGGTATCAAAGGAGGATTGAATTTTAACACCTTTTCTGATCTAAACCTTGCTGGTTCACCAACGCTGAAAAACAGTACCGGTTACAACTTCGGAATCTTGCTGCAGTTCAAGGTTCCTTTGGTGGGACTTGCTTTACAACCAGAATTGATGTTCACAACAAAAGGAACAGAGATTGACTATCTTAGTACATATGTAGTTTCTCCTGGCCCTGGAATAGTTGCTCCTCAAGTTCAGTATATGCCAACAAAGGCTACGTTGAGCTATCTAGAACTTCCTGTAAATATTCAATGGGGAATTGACCTTCTTCTTTTTAGACCATATGTTCAGGTGAGTCCATTCATCTCTTACGCTTTAAGTAAAGGAGAAGATATGGATAATGTCTCTTGGGATGATCTCAATAGATTCGACTATGGAGTAGGTTTAGGAGCAGGTGTTGATATCTGGAAGTTCCAAGTATCAGGTAAATACAATTGGTCTTTGGGAAATCTTGGTAAATCTAGCAATACAACATTGAATGGCACAAAGTTGAGAGGATTTCAACTTTCATTAGCATTCTTGTTTTAAATTAAAAAGATATGCATAAAAGAGTCTGTGTTTATTGTTCTTCGAGCGATATCATAGAAGATAAGTATAAAGAGGCCGCCGAGCATTTTGCCCGTGCGGCCTCTAATGCTGGTATTGGTATAGTGTGCGGAGGAAGCTCTAAAGGGTTAATGGGGATAATGATCGACACTGCAATAGAGTGTGGTGGCGAAATCGAAGGAGTAATGCCAGAATTTATGACAAACTTAGAATTCGATCATAGAAGACTTAAGAAGCTTATCAAAGTGCAAACTATGAGCGAAAGAAAGGATTTGCTTAGGAATGATACTGATGCTGTTGTTGTTTTTCCAGGCGGAATCGGTACTCTCGAAGAGTTTATTGAGACATTCACTCTAAAACGACTTGGCAAATACTCTGGAACAGTAATTCTATATAATTTGGATGGATTTTATAATCCTTTGATCTCTTTGTTTGATCATCTAGTAGAAAAATGTTTTTTGAATTCCAACTATCATAATGGTTTAATTGTTGTAGAGACCGTAGACGAATTAATCAAAGAAATATTAAGCAGCGAAAGGTTCTTCCTTGAACCTAAGCATTATGCCCCCCATAAATCATGAATCTAGATAAGATAAAAGAGGATATATCTGCAGATTGGCAATCATACCAAAGGATGCTAGAGAGTGGCTTGATAAGCGACTGTGAACTCCTTAACTCAATTAACACAAATATACTTTCAAATAAAGGGAAACAGCTAAGGCCATTGTTGAGCATTCTTGCAGGAAATAGTTGTGGAAAGTCAAATAATCTGACACTTTCTTGTGCTGTAGTATCGGAGATGATTCATACAGCAACTCTTTTACACGATGATGTGGCTGATAATGCCTCTAAAAGACGAGGAAAGGCTACAATCCAAAAATTATTTACGCCAGCAGCATCTGTTCTAACAGGTGACTATTGGTTGTCTAAGGCACTCTCTCTCTTAACAAAGGAGTGCGATTATAAAGTTCTTAGTTTCTTTACCAGAGCGGTCGAAGAGCTTTCGGAAGGGGAACTGTTTCAAATGCAAAAGGCAGGACAACTCAACACTACTAAAAGCGAATATTATAGTATAATTGCTAGAAAAACATCAAGTCTATTTGTTGCTGCTGTAACTAGTGCCGTCTACTCAGTTGGTGCAAATGATGAGACTATTTCTGAAATGGAGAAGTATGCGTATTATTTAGGATTAGCATTTCAAATAAGAGACGACATCTTTGATTACATGCCAGAACTAAATACAGGGAAGATGTCTGGAAGCGATATAAAAGAGAAGAAACTTACTCTGCCATTAATTCTTGCAATGGAAAAGGCAAACTCAGAAGAGTCTTCTAGTCTTTTGGACGTTGTAAAAAACTCTAATGAAATTACAGATGAAATCGTTGCAAAGGTATTAGAGTTTGTCCAAAAATATGATGGTATAGAATCTGCTCAAAAAGAGCTGATTAATTATAGTGAGCTAGCAATAGCTGCATTAAAAAAGATCCCTGCATCTAAATACAGGGATCATCTTGAATCGTTAGCAATTTATGTGGGGAAAAGAGTTAATTAAGCTCTTTATATATCTCCTCTAATTTAAGATAAAACTCCTCTCCAAATAGAAAGGTCAGAGGTTCCTTTAAAAATCGAAATGCGGGTATTCCCTCTTTCTTCCCTTTAACATAGGCATCAATACAGATATGCCATTGATGAAGGTTAAGCGCGGTCATACCATTCGAAAGTTTCGAAACCCTGATTGGATAGAGCCAACAAGAGATTGGCTTCTTGAATTTACTTTCACCATCGAACCACGATTTTTCAATTGCACACATGCAGTTGTCATTTTCATCGAAATAGGTAAAAGCACACTCTTTTCCATCGATTAAAGGAGTTACAAGATCTCCGTCTGAGTCTGTGACCCAGAGGCCCTGAGATTTAACGCTCAGAAGCCCCTGTTCACTCATATATGACTTGTATTTTTCAAAATTAGATTTCAATTCTCCACATTCACTCTCCTCTAAAGGAGCTCCGCTGTCACCGATTATGCAACAACAACCCTTGCATTTAGGATAGTCGCAAGCAAAATGCTCGGTGAAAATGTCCGAAGAAACAAGAATATTGTCAATTTCGATGATTGCAGGGCTCATTTTCATAATAATTATTTAGTCGCCTCTTTAGCAAAACCAGACATTACAGCCTCAAGTTGGTTTCCTTGAGACATTGCACTCTTAATAAAGCCTTGCAATTTTGCAGGAGTAATACTCTTTAGAGTTGCTTCATAAGTTGTATGCATATCTTTATTCAACACAAATTTGTTGTTGATTGCATTTCTCCAATATGAGTTCTCTCTTAGGTTTTGAGTGTAGTTCTTTTGCATGTATTCGGTAATCTTAGCAAAGTCTTTTGGATCGATACCCTTTTCAATCACGTTGTTGATTTCTAGATATGCTCTCTTAAGAAGTTTATCTTTAAGGGCAACATCAGTATCAAAGCCAAATAAGAACATAAATGACTCTTCTGGATAGTAAGATACACTCATGCTTACACCAACACCGTAAGTTCCTTGTTCCTCTTCTCTGATAGTTTTGTTGAATACGATATCAAATACTTGCTTCATCATATCTGCAAGAATAGTATTTTCAACAGTGTAAGGAAGCTTTCCTGTATAGAAATTGTAAATTGTAGCCTTAGGAGTCTTCATCTCTTTATCGAAATGCTTAACTATTTTTCCTTTTGCAGGGTATAGGCCTACATCTTTCCAGTTCTCTTTTTTAGTCTTATCTGCAGGTAAACTTGCAATATATTTTTCTACTAGAGGCTTAAGAGTAGCAGGGTCAACATTACCAACAAATGTGAAAGTAAAATCAGCGGCATTTGCAAAACGTGCTTTAGCAAGTTCCATAATTTTAGCATAGTTAACTTTGTCAAGCATTTGCATAGTTAAACGCTTTGCATACACATTGTTTTTGTAAAGAACAGCTTGAATAGTATCTGAGAAAGCTGTCATAGGTTCTGCTTCAGAATTTACTAAGCTTGCTTTAGTTCTAGCCATGTAAGATTTAAATGCCTCCTCATCTGTTCTCATCGAAGTGAATTGAAGATAAACAAGTTGCAAGAAAGTTTCAATATCTTTAGGAGAGCTACTACCAGTTGCAGATTCCATTTGAGTAGAGATACTTGCTTTCAAACCTACATTTTTACCAGCTAAAACTTTTCTCAGGTCAGTTGCACTGAAAGCGCCTAAACCACCAAGATTCATTACGTCGCTGATAACTTTAATGTTTTCGATGTTGCTCTTGTCGATTAACGAAGAACCACCACGGCTAGAAGCAGCAAACAAGATTTGATCTTGTTTAAAGTCAGTTTTCTTAATCACAACAGTAGCACCGTTTGATAATGTCCATACAGATGAACCAGTTATAGGCTCCTCTTTTTCTGCAACAACTTTACCAGCAACAGGCTGATTTTTAATCAAAGGCTCATTAGAAACAGTCTCTTTGTAAGCCTCAACGTTGTCAGCAAGAGCTTTTTTATACATTTCGCCAACCTCTTCTTTTGTAGGAACTTTCAATCCCTCTTTCTTAGGCATTAGGACAACAATTGCATTGTTCTCTAATTTAGGAAGTTGTTGAGCATATTGATTGATGTTTTCAAGTGTAATAGCTGGAGCTACTTGTTGCATCAAGTTATATTCCATTTCGATTCCAGGGATAGCATTACCTCTTAGGAAATGGTTAAGAGCTTGATTAACATAGTATGAGTTCTTTTGTTTGTCTTTCTCTTTGAATGATTGCTCAAGACTACTCATATAATTTGCTTTCGCTCTTTCGTATTCCGAAGCAGTAAAGCCAAATTTTCTTACTCTTTCTGCTTCATTTACAATAGCTTTTAGTGCTTTTTCAATCTCTCCCTCTTTTGCACCAGCATTGATGCTCAACGCAGCTTTTGTCTGAGCAACAAAATAGTCGCCATAGTCTGCAGAGGCAAAGGTAAATGGAGCGTCAGCCTTTTGAGCTGTCTCAGATAGACGAGAATTAATCATGCTTACAACTAATTCATTCATATAGTCGCTAAGAATACCAGCTACTGTTGGTCTGTACTCCATAGGAAGAACATCATTCTTGAACATTAACGAAATCATAGTAGTAGTTGCTTCTGGATCGCTATTAACAGAGATAAGCGGCTCTTTTGTGTCAGCAATAGGGAACTCAGTTCTAGGTGCAGGATTAACAGCTTTCGGAATTGATCCGAAAAGTTTTTTAATCTTTGCTTCCACAACATTCACATCAAAGTCTCCAACAACAACGATTCCTTGAAGATCAGGTCTGTACCATTTGTGATAATAAGCTCTTAGCTCATCATAAGTGAATTTGTTGATAACCTCAACTAATCCGCCTGGAAGTCTATGACCGTATGGGCTACCAGGAAAAATATCAGGAAGAGCTGTCTCATACATTCTCATCATAGCATTGCTTCTCGTACGAAGCTCCTCTCTGATTACTCCTCTCTCTTTGTCGATATCATCTTCTTCAAGGTTGATAGCGCATGCCCAGTCGTGAAGGATTAATAGACATGAGTCAATAATTCCCTCTCTCTTAATTGGAACGCTAGAGATATTATATACTGTCTGATCAATACCAGTTCCTGCGTTTAGATTAGCACCAAATTTTACACCTATGCTCTCGCAATATGTGATGATGCTGTTGCCTGGAAAATGTTTTGTCCCGTTAAATGCCATGTGCTCAAGAAAGTGAGCTAGACCTCTTTGATTCTCCTCTTCAAGGATAGATCCAACTTTTTGAGCAATGTAAAATTCTGCTTGTCCCTTAGGTTCAGCATTTTGAACCACATAATACGTGAGCCCATTTTCCAATGTGCCTGTTTTAATCTTTGGATTTATAGGCAGTTTTTGGTTCATCTGTGCATTTGCGCCAAAAGACAAAAATGCAAAAGATGCTGCAATTAGTAATAACCGTTTCATTTGAGTTTATATTTTATGTATAACATCTACAAATATATATAATATTTTGCGCCTTTGATTACTTTTTTATATTTTTGCCTTAAGCATAAAACGACAAAATAACCCTTAAATAAGAAAACCATGAAAAGAATAAAGACGCTTTTAGCCATCTGCGCAATTTCTATTTTTTCGATTACCGCGGTAAACGCTCAAGACATTGCAGCTGCAACCGAATTGTATAACAACGGAGCAAAAATGCTTGGTGAAAAGAATTACACTGCAGCAATCGAGTCTTTCAGCAAGGCAATGAAAATGGCAGAAGGTCTTGGAGAAGAAGGTGCTACAATCGTAAAAGATTCAAAGGGTATCATACCAAAGATTTACCTTGCATTTGGTCAAGATCTTGCATCTCAAAAGAAAGTTGATGAGTCTATTGCTCAACTTAAACTTGCTATCGAAGCATCAAAAGCGGCTGGACTTGCAGATGTTGAAAAGAGTGCTACTGAGCTTATTCCTCAAGTATTAATGGTTGGTGCAAACGATCTATTTGCAGCTGAAAAATATGCAGAGGCAATTGCTGCTTACAAGAAAGTAGCTGAGGTTGATGCAAACAATGCTAAGATTTATTTCTATACAGGAGTGTGCGAAAGCAGATTAGGTAATGAAGCTGGTGCAATCGCTGCATTTGAAAAGGCTATTGCTCTTGGTGATAAAGAAGATTCTCCAAAGCAAATTTCAAACATCTATCTAAAGAAAGCTGCTAATGCTATTAAGACTAAGAATTATGCGGATGTATATGCAAGTGCTAAAAAATCTAATGAGTACGTAGCATCTTCTCAAGCTGCAAAACTTCTAGGAATTGGAGCATTTAACCTAAAGAAATATGACGAAGCTATCGCAGCTATTGATTCATACATTAGCTTAGAGCCTGCAGCTAAAGATAAAAATGGAATGTTTTATTATTTAGCTCAAGCATACGAAGCAAAGAAAAATCCAGCAAAAGCTTGTGGCTATTATAAACAACTAATGGCTGATCCTACTTATAAGCAAATTGCTGAATACAAAGTTAAAACAGAGCTTAAGTGCAAATAGAACTAGAACTACTCGCTCCAGCAAAAAATAAGGACATCGGCATTGCAGCTATAGATTGCGGTGCCGATGCTCTCTATATTGCCGGTCCCTCATTTGGGGCAAGAGAGTCTGCAGGGAATCCAATGTCGGATGTTGCAGAGCTTGTCACATATGCGCACAAGTATGGAGTTAGAGTATATCTGGTTATAAACACAATTCTGTTTGACAATGAGCTCCAACAAGCAAAGGAGTTAGCTTGGCAGGCATACAATTGCGGGTGTGATGCATTAATAGTTCAAGATATGGGGCTATTGGAAATGGAATTACCTCCCATTCCTCTCTTTGCATCAACTCAAACAAACATAAGAACTGTAGAACAAGCTCATTTCCTCTCGACTGTAGGGTTCTCGCGATTGATTCTAGCAAGAGAGCTAGATTTTAAGGCAATCAAGTCCATTAAAGATAATTGCAAGGTCGAAATAGAGACTTTTATTCATGGTGCACTTTGCGTCTCTTATAGCGGACAATGCTATATGAGTAGCAGAATCTCTAACAGAAGTGCAAACAGAGGAGAGTGCATGCAGGCATGCCGTTTAAAGTATGATTTACTAGATTCCGAAGGCAATGTTTTAGCAAAGGATGCTCATCTTTTATCGCTTAAGGATTTTAATGCTGGAAGAGATCTTTTCAAATTAATAGAAGCTGGTGTAACCTCATTTAAAATAGAGGGACGATTAAAAAATATCTCATATATCAGAAATGTTGTCAGTTATTATAATCTACTTCTTCAAGAGTTTGTAGAAAATAACAGCAGCTATAGACGGTCATCTTTTGGTAAGTCCGAAATTCAATTCACTCCCGATCCAGAAAAGACATTCAACCGAGGATTTACAAAACTTTTCCTCAATACAGAGAGAGGGCAATGGCTTAGTGAAGACAGTGCGAAAGGTAAGGGTGAGTTTATTGGTTTAGTAAAATCTGTAGACAAAGATAACTTTGGGAACCTTGTTTTTTGTGTAGATACAGACAAGTTGCTCAATAATGGAGATGGTCTTTTTTTGGTTAGTAAAAGAGGAAAAGAGAGCGGTGTCAGGGCAAGTGTTGTAATTGGCAGTAAGATTTACACAAATGAAAAGATCGCAGCCGCCAAAGGCGATAAAGTATATCGCAATTTCGATTTTAGATTTGAAAAGGAGCTAGAGACAAAACCTGCAAAGCGTTATATCTATGCTGACATAAACTTCTCGTATGATGGATCTGTAACAAGGATAGAAGCGATAGCAGAGGGAGAGAAAAGGGCAATTATCGAGAGTAGAGATTTATTTGATATTGCAAATAGACAAGAGTTAGTGCAAAAAAACATCTCAAATCAACTCTCTAAAAAGAGTGGAATCATTACATTCAATCTAAAGAGCCTTTCAGGCAAAAATTTCCCTTTCTACCCAGTTGCCTTTTTAAACGATATTCGCAGACAACTTGCAGAGATGTTAGAAAAGGAGTATGCTCCGCAAAGAGCAGAGATTAACGCAGACAGAACAAATGTGAAGCATTATAATCTGCCTAAACAGAACTATACCTATCTTGCAAACATATCAAATAAGCTATCGGAGAAATTTTATAAAAAATTAGGAGCAAATTCAATTAGTCCAGCTTTTGAGATTGAAAAACCACAAGAGGTAGAATTGATGAGATGCAAGTATTGTATCAAATCGGAGCTAGGGTTTTGTCCAAAAGAGGGCGGAAAAAGTATAAAAGGTCCACTTTATCTGGTCAATGGCGACAATAGATTTAGAGTTGAGTTTGATTGTATAAAATGTGAAATGATAATTTACGGTTAACATGAAATTTTCTGACGTAAAAGGACAAGAGGAGCTTAAATCGGGGTTAAGACAGTTTTATAACCAAAACAGACTAAGTCATGCATTAATGCTTTGCGAAAAAGCGGGTTATGGAGCATTACCCTTAGTCCTTGCCTTCATACAATACATGTGTTGTAAAAACAGGACTGAGGAAGACTCGTGTGGAGTCTGTCCTAGCTGCGGCAAAATATCAAAGATGATTCATGCCGACCTCCATTTTGCAGTTCCAGTAAATTCTACTAAAAAAATACCATCAGATAAAAAGCCAGTAACCGATCATTTTATAGATAAATGGAGAGAGTCAGTCATTAAAAATCCATATTTATCGGAAGAGGAGTGGTATTCAGAAATTGAGATTGAGGAAAAATCAGGTAATATCTCCGTAAGTGAAGCAGCTGCAATCACAAAAAAACTAAGTCTACGCTCCTACGAGGGAGGAGATAAATTTATGGTTATTTGGCTCCCAGAGAATATGAATAGAGAGGCCTCAAACAAACTCCTGAAATTACTTGAAGAGCCGCCTGCAGGAACATATTTCTTTTTGATTTCCCAATCGCCCGAAAGCATCATTAGTACTATTACCTCAAGATGTCAAATGATCTTTATGAAACCCGAAAGCACCGAGGTTTTATCAAGCATCCTAAAACAGGAATTTTCATTGAACCATGATGATTCGTTAACATGGTGCAGAATTTCTGGTGGAAGTTACGGCCAAGCAGTAAGATTAATCAAAGGCTCACAAGCAGATACGGCATTTTTTGAGTACACAGATAAATTGTTAGAATATTCGTTTAACAAAAATCTAACTGAACTGATAAAACATTGGGAAGAGATAGCCTCAATCGGAAGAGAAAGACAAAAACAGCTATGTGTCTATGCCCTTGAAATGCTCAGGAAAATCTATGTTACAAAACTTGGAAGAACAGAGATATCTAACGCAACATCAACAGAAAAAGAGAGAATTAATTATTGGGCAGTCAGATTGCCCGAAGAGTTTTATGAGAAAGCCTATTTGAATCTAAACAAATGCATTTCGGACCTTGAGAGAAATGTAAACTCCAAATTGGTATTCTCCGACCTAAGTAATCGCTTTTTTATATCTTTGCAAAATTATGGAAGCACAAAATAAAAAATATGACTGTTCGAGGGGATGCAGTACTGAGAGAAGCACAGAAGGTGAGCTTCTTTGCAAATTTACCCCCGGATGTTGCAAGTTGAAAGTTTTCGACTGGCTCAAAGGAATTCCAGATGAAGCCAGCAAGGATATATTTGAAGTACGTTTTAAAAACACAAGAAAGGTATACTTCAAGAATGTAGCTGGTTTGCATCTTAATGTTGGTGATATAGTGGTAGTTGAGGCAACAAATGGCCACGATGTTGGAATCATAACCCTTACTGGTCCTGTAATTCTTCCGCAGCTTAGGCGAAATAACATCGATCCAGCAACTTACGAATTCAAAAAAATCTACAGAAAAGCAAAAACTTTAGATATTGAAAGATGGCAAGAGGCGATAGCAAAAGAGCATAAGACATTGATCCGTTCTCGGCAAATTGCAGCTTCGCTTAACCTAAATATGAAGATTGGAGATGTAGAGTATCAAGGCGATGGAACAAAAGCAATCTTCTATTATATTGCAGATGAACGTGTAGACTTCCGTCAACTTATTCGTGTATTTGCCGATGAGTTCAAAATTAGAATAGAGATGAGGCAGATTGGTGCTCGCCAAGAGGCTGGTCTGATTGGAGGAATTGGAGTCTGCGGACAAGAGCTTTGT
>JASDTB010000012.1:0-5084 GCA_041441455.1 Bacteroidales bacterium | reverse complement strand
GCAGAAGAAGCATGCAGAAGAAGCATGCAGAAGAAGCATGCAGAAGAAGCATGCAGAAGAAGCATGCAAAAAAAAAGTCCGGTCGAAAAATCAACCGGACAATAAGAATTAAAAACAAAATTACCTCTTCCTAGTATACCAATCAGGATATTGAACCCCGAATGATTGAGCCCACTGCAAGAAATACGGATAGTAAACAGTAATACTAGTCGCTTCTGTAGGATACTCAAAACTTGCATTAGGAATTTGAATCGCAAAAGGCATGTTATCATCCGAAACATAATATCTATTAGCCGAAACAGAAGATTTGTCGTTATAAGTTCCTAATAACGATTTATCTGCTTTATCAGTCGGTTTATAGTTAGGAAGATGCACCTCTTTCGATCTCTTATCACCAGTATTGATGACAATGAAAGGATTGTATGGAGGAGTAGTTATCTTGTCAACTGTTTGAGGCGTTGTTAAACGAATCTCCATATTAAACTGAGGTTTTTGAGGTGATGTTACATTCAAATCATTGATGTTGTCAAAGACCATGATAGTAGCATTTGTCTGACCTTGTTCTGTACCATTCGGTAGAAGAGTATATGTGAAATTGTTATCTGTATATGTACTAGTTTTAGTCACACTTGAAACCCCTGAAGAAGGAATACCGAGTTGATAACCATATCCAGATCCAATTTGTCCACCAGCCCATACCGGTTTAATTCTATCAACAATCTTCGAAACTTGACTCATACCATTAAGGTAGTGTGTAGAGTTATAAGTAATAACAACATCATTCATGTCGTAGTCACCTCTATTTGGCCAAAGATCTTCGAAAGCTAAAGTATAATAAGTATTTAATGATGGATAATGAGTTGTGTAGGCCAAATTCACATCATCTGGGAATTCGTCAATACTGTCTGGAACTCCATCTTTATCTCTGTCATTTGTCTTGACAATTACAGGTAAATTAGTATACTTTATAGCAGTTTCAGGAGTTGCTGTTGTATAGAAAACAGCATCATTAAAGTCATCATCAGAACCACCTTCTCTATTCATATCTTCGAAACCAATCAATACTAATGATCTTTCGCTATCATATAGAAGAACATTATGCGGTTTTTTATCAGCAGCCGATTCTGGATTAAATTGATTCATTGAATAGAAGTGAGTTGCATTGTAGTTGATAGTTCCATTGTTTTTAAATCCATCAGCAATAATGAACCATCCAATACTTGTTCCTGCAGGAAATACATTCTGGAAAGCAGTTCCATCCCAATATTTTAATTGGATTCTGTTTCCTGTCTTAAGTCCTCCGCCACTTCCATTATAAGATACATTTGGAAAAGCAACGATCCTATTAACTTGGCTAATGCTTGTAGGGGGATTATTTGTTGGATAATGAAAATAACCTAATACATTACGATATCCAGCTCCTTCATGAACAAAAACCAGTTGAACAACTGCATTCTCAACAATTTGTAAAGCAGAGTTTACTCCTTGTGAAATAAAATGAGGAGAGGCAACAGGAACTTTTGACTGTTCTGGCAAAGATGCGTTGATGTCATTCATTAATCCTTCACTAATCGTAGCATTGGTAGCAAGAAGATAGGAAGGAACACCAGCATTCGACCAAGAACCTAATGTCATTGATGGGTTTTGTACTGCTCCTAATGATAATACCAAATTATTATTGTCGGAGACTTTCGCCGCTAAATAGCTTTGAGGATTAGCACCGTCAACAGTAAAGATTTTGTTTGAATAAGTTGCTTTAAGAATTTGAGGAACACCAATTGTTGTTGAGTAGATGTATAAGTCAGATACCGTCTTTTTAAGAGTAAGCTGACCATTAAAAATACCTTTTCCTTGAGTCATCCCTTTTAATACAGGCAATGCTTGAGGGTTTAGAATCTCGCGAGTTGGATCTGCAGGATCTGTTAAAATTGGGTTAACATCGTAAACATAGAAAACAACAGGTGCACTATAAGATAACTTATAGTCTAAATTAAGAGTATAAGTGTCTGTTGTAGCAAAGTCAAAATACTTTTCTACAGGTGTAGGGCCATCAGTACCTGAATTCTCTTTTGTACATCCCGCCAAAGCAAAAATTGCTACCAATAGTAGTAAGTGCTTTAATTTAAAGTGGTTGAAGATAATCATATGTCGTATTTATATTCTCAAAATTTTAATTATTCAATTATATACCTGATAAACAGAAATAAATAATTATTGTTCATTCAGTGTAAAATTGAAAGTAGCTCCTTTTCCCTCTTCCGATTCAGCCCAAATCTGACCTTCATGTCTGTCAATTATTCTCTTTACAGTTGATAATCCAACGCCTGTTCCCGAGAACTCCATCTCAGAATGAAATCTCTGAAACGGTTGAAAGAGTTTTTCTGCTTTACTCATATCAAAGCCCACTCCATTGTCTTTTACAAAATAAACATTTTGACCGAAATAATCTTTTCGACCAAAAGTTACTGTAGGAATTTCGCTCTTTGAAGAGTATTTGCATGCGTTCCCGATCAGGTTATCTAAAACTATTCTTAATAAACTTCTGTCCGCTCTTGTTGTTAAACCCTCTTCAATATTGAACGTAACTCTTTTATACTCTTCTCTATTACTTAATGTAGAGCAGACCTCTTGAACTAATTCTGTGAGATCAATACTCTCTTTGTTTACAGTACTTTTGCCAGATTGAGAAAAGTTAAGTAAATCAGTAATCAATTGAGACATCGACAACGCAGAATCTTTGATGATTGAGATGTAGCTCTTCTCCTCTTCTGATAGTGTTGATTGTTCATTATCTAATAAAAGATGCGCAAAACCATGAATTACAGAGAGAGGAGACCTTAGGTCGTGAGAGACAGTATGAGAGAATGCATCAAGATCTTGATTTGCTTGCAAAAGATCACTATTTGCTTTTTCTAATCGACTTTTTACTGCAACAAGTTCCTCATTTCTTTGAATAGCAGCTTCGTAAACAGATAGTAACAAGTCTAATATTTGTCTTTTGTCGGAATTGATCTGATATTTTTCACCTCTAAATAGCAAATCCATATACATCTCAGAATTTCCTGAATTTCTGATATCCTTGTTTATTAAAAGATATTGTATCCTTGAAACTAAATACTGATCTTCATATGGTTTGGTAATAAAGTTATCGGACCCAGCTTGAAGTCCTCTAATAATATCGTGAGGATCTTGTAGTGAAGTTAGAAGAATAACTGGAATTCCAGAGTATTCAGGTGATGATTTAACAATCTTACAGAAGTCATAACCATTCATCCCAGGCATAATAATGTCGCTTATTATTAGCTCTGGTTTTTCAATCTTCATGGCAGAAAGAGCCTCTTCGGCACTCACAAAGATTTTATAATTGATGTTATATTCTTTGAAAAAATGCTCAAGTCTCTTAGCTTGGACAAGCGAGTCTTCAATCGCAAGTATGTATCCTCCTCCCATACAGATTTGCAGTGTATTGATCATGTTATTGAAATAATGTTATTAGTTCTTTACCTAGTTTTTCGGGATTACCAGTATATATTACAGCTCCCGATTTAATTGCCTCTCCATTAAGGCCATAGATTAGACTACTCTCTTCGTCTTGAGCCATAGTCAACGCTCCTACACTTTTAAGTTTCATCATACCCTTTGCCCCATCTTTCCCCATTCCAGACAGAAGCACTGCAACAGTTCTACCTCCATATGTCTCTACTGCACTCTCGAGCGTTACATCAATCGAAGGCACAGATGACATCTCCATTATATTCGGAATTATTGAAACTATGCCTTTATGCTTAAATTTTAGGTGCATTCCAGGTGGTGGTAAGTATGCTTTTCCTGGTTGCAACTCTTCATTATCACTGCAAATGTAAACAGGAATTCCGGAATTACTATTAAGCCAACTACAAAATCCATCAACGAAATTAGGATCAATGTGCTGAATAATTAAAATAGGGGCATTAATGTTCTTATTCAACATACCTAGTATTGTTCTAATTCCCTCTGGTCCACCAGCAGATGCGCCAATAATAGCTATATCATATTTTGTTTTATATCGAGAATCAAGTTGGGATTCTTGTGTTACACTCTTTTTCAAATCACCATTGCTTTTTTTCCTTCGAACAACTTTGATCTCAGACATTAAAGCAAGTGTATTTAAATATTTTTTAACACTCGATTGATGTTTAGGATGTCCTATTCCAAATGGTTTAGGAATAATAGTAACAGCTCCAGCTTCCAGCTCTTTGATTGCATTAAGAATGTCGGTGTTTTGATATATTGTACTCACAATTACAATTGGTACCGGACAATTGTGCATTATCTCTCCAGTAGCTTCAATGCCATCCATTCCAGGCATAATGATGTCCATACTAATTACATCTGGCTTTAAATCAGTAGCCATTTTGCTTGCCTCTTTCCCATTTCTTGCCAGACCAACTAACTCAAAGCGCTCATCACTCAGTATATAATTACTGAGTAGCTTCTGCTCCAATAAAGAGTCTTCAGCAAGTAGCACTTTGATTTTATTTATCATATTAATCTTTTTATTGTATCTGTGAGATTACTTTTCTCAAAGCTACTCTTAACGATATATGCATTCGCACCAGCATCAAGCCCCTTCTTTTGATCCTCTTTAGATTCCAAAGCTGTAACTAATATTACAGGTAGATTTTTTAGATCGTAATCTTCTCTAATCCTTTGAGTTAATTCGAAACCATTCATTCTTGGCATTTCAATATCCGAAACAACTAAATCGAAGCTATTTCTTTTAAGTAGATTAAATGCTTCTAAACCATCTACGGCAGCTGTTACCTCATATCCTGCGTTTTCAACAAAGTTTTTTAACATTGATCTAATTGTGATTGAGTCTTCAGCTATTAATACTCTTTTTGCTGTTGATGAGTTTTCTCCTAAATCTGTCTCAAAGGTAGGTCTATCATTAATTGATTTATATTCCGAACTGTTAATTATAAGTTCATGAGAATTTAATACTATCACTACCTTTCCACTACCTGATATTGTAGCTCCGTAGATATTTTGGTTCATCCGATAAATGCGTAGTTAATAGCTAAAATAAGCTGGTATATTATACC
>JASDTB010000011.1:149-32221 GCA_041441455.1 Bacteroidales bacterium | reverse complement strand
TTTTTGCGGTATCAAAATTTTACATATTTTTGCGGCCGAAAATAAACTTCAGGGCAGGGTGTAATTCCCGATCGGCGGTATAGTCCGCGAGCCGAAAGGCAGAACCGTTTGAAACTACGGTACCGACAGTTAAAGTCTGGAAGGAAGAAGTAATTTATGAAAACAGTAAAATCTACCCAAATCCAAAGGGCGGTACTGGTTGGTATCACCTTTGCGAGCCTGTCAGGCTCATTGATGGCTCAAGACAGCCTTCAGATCAATCTAAAAGAGATCATTGTATCATCTTCATTTGTTAACGAGAGAACTACTCCATTGCGTCTCAAAACAGTGTCCAGAAAAGACATTGATAAGAAGGCAATAGGAAGCACCTATCCTGAGCTTGTAAAAGACATTCCAGGGGTTTATGCAACAAGCGAATCTGGCAGCTATGGCGATGCGAGAATCAACATCAGAGGATTTAAGCAAGAAAACATCTCTGTAATGCTAAACGGAATCCCTGTTTCGGGGCTAACTACTGGAAATATGTTTTGGAACAACTGGCTTGGCCTAACCGACGCAACCCACAGTATTCAAGTCCAAAAAGGGATTGGAGCGTCGATGTTATCAGACAATTCGGTAGGAGGAACAATCAATATTATAACAGGCACTCCAGCTTCTAAACCATCTTTCTCAATTGGCAACTATTACACCGACTATGGACTTGGCAAGAGTTCAATAAGCTTCAACTCTGGTGAAAACAAAAACGGATGGGCTGTTTCGGGAATGCTCTCTTATGCTTGGGGACAATCTTATGCAAAAGCTACAGATGTGAATTCTTGGGCCTATTTGGTCTCTATCTCTAAAAAATTCAATGATAGACACTCTATCCTCTTTAATGTTTTGGGATCGCCCGAAAGACATCAGCAACGCTCTGCGCGTCTAAGTGCAACTGAGGTTGAACAATATGGGCTAGACTATAATAAGAACTGGGGATACCTAAATGGGGAAAAACTCAATTTGAGCGAGAACTTCTACCACAAGCCATACTTTACTCTAAACCACTTTTATAAACACAGCAACACTTTAAAGATCAATAATGCCCTCTACTTTTCTATTGGAGACGGTGGTGGGAGATGGTCTGAGTCTAAAGGAAAGAGAATCCTGGATTTCCAAAAAGGTGGACAAATCGATTGGGATGCTGTCGTTGCAGCAAATAAAGCAACTTCTGATGGCTCGTCACTCAATATTCTCAGCGACTATCTTGCAGGTCACTACCAAATTGGTGCAAAGTCTGTGATGAACTACACGATCTCCCCTACACTTTCGCTAGAGAGTGGCATCCACTATCAGTTCTACTCAACATGGGAAAAAGAGAGAATTACAGATTTGCTTGGAGGAACATTTTGGTACGAAGACTACAAAAACAGCTCTCTTGCAGGAGAGGCTGGAAGAAATCCGATTAAGAGAGTTGGTGACTACATAAGAACTAATAATGGTAAAGTTATAAACCACCTAACTGCCTTTTCGATGATCTCTTATTCAGCGGGCAAATGGGATCTAAGGTTAGGCGCCTCAGTAATGGGAAGTACAAATCGCAGATGGGATCAATATAACTATGTTAATAGCATCTATAGTGAGACTGCTACAGCTGCAGGGTACAGTTTAAAAGGGGGAGCTCTTTTAAGAGTGAACAGATCTAACAGTATCTATTTCAATGCGGCATCTTATAGCAGAATGCCATATTCAGATGTATTCTTTTCGTCTGGAAATAATAACATTACCAAAGATGTTAAAAACGAGAAAAACCTTTTAGCAGAGATTGGATATAGAGTAACATTTGCAAGAGGTTCCGCAGAGGTGACAGCGTATACAGCATATTGGAAGAATAAAAGCGTAATGTCTAACCCCTACAAGGCTCTGGATAATACAAACTCAAGATACTTAATTCAGGGGCTGGATGCTCTTCACAATGGTATTGAAATTAATGCCGAATATAAACCTCTCTACAATTTCACGCTAGCAGGATATGCCTCTATAGCAGATTGGAAATGGAAGAATGATGTTTCGGCAAATATCTATGATGAGTATTCGGGGCAAATAATTGATGTTATTAATGTCTACAGCAATGGTTTACCAGTTGGAGATTCTCCTCAAAATCAAGTAGCTCTCTCTTTGGACTATAAACCATATAAATGGCTATCTGTAAATGCAGAGGCAAAATACAACGGAAGACTTTATGCCGATTTCGAGCCTAGAGACAGAAAAAATCCTTCAGATAGGGCGTATTCATTCAGATTGCCAGATCATACAATCATTAATGTTGGGGCTGTGTTGAATGGTAAAATCAATAAAGTGACAGGATCGTTATTCCTAAACTTTAGTAATCTTCTGAATACAAAATACATTGAGAGAGGAAAAGATGGACAAAATCACGATTTAGCCTCGTTCAGAGGATTTTGGGGATCGGGATTTAACAGCAATTTTGGATTAAGAATCAATTTTTAAATGACTCAGAATTTTTGAAGTTGCACCTAAGTTCTCTTTTACATAAGAACCGCAGATTGCTCCGGCAGTTTTGCGGTTTTCTTCATTAATAAGAAGGTCATCTAAAACTTTGTTGAGCTCGAGTTGTGTTTTAATTGAAAACGCTCCTTTGCAATCAACAAGATCACGAGCCTCTTTAAATTTTTGAAATTTAGGACCAAACACCACAGGCACACCATATGTAGCAGCTTCCAAAATGTTGTGAATGCCCACACCAAAGCCACCTCCAACATAGGCTACTGATGCATAACGATACACAGAGGACAAGATCCCGATTGTATCGATAATTAAAATTCGAGCCTCTCTTAGACGAGCCTCTAATCTCGGATCAATCTTCACGTCTTTAAGATGACTATATCTTATAACCTTATAATTGGCGAATAGAGTTTCAATTCGTTTAATATTATCTGGGGATACCTCATGAGGTGCAAGCACCAGCTTTAAGTTTTGAACAGATTCAAAATAGTCAGCTATAAGCTTTTCATCAGGTTCCCATGAGCTACCAGCAATCAAAGTAGTAAATCCATCTGCAAACTTCTCTACAACCTCAATTTGGACATTGTTCGAAGTTATTTCATGAACCCTGTCGAACCTTGTGTCTCCGCAAATCACAGTATTGTTGATTCCAATGCTCTTTAACAGATTGAGAGAGTTCTCATCTTGAACAAACATTAAGTGGTATGCAGATAACATTTTTCTAAAGAACGATCCATACCAGCGGAAAAACATCTGATCTTTTCTAAAGATAGCAGATATTATATAGGTTGGAATCCCTCTTTTCTTTAACTCTCTGAGGTAGTTGTACCAGAACTCATATTTAATAAAGACAACTGCAGTAGGATTTACAGCCTCTACAAATGCTTTTGCATTTGATGAAGTGTCCATTGGAAGATAAAAGACCCAATCTGCATGCTGATAATTTTTACGCAATTCGTATCCCGATGGTGAGAAGAAAGTCAAAAGAACTTTAAGCTCTGGCCTTAACTCACGAAGTCGCTCGATAAGGGGTCTCGCCTGTTCGAATTCGCCCACAGAGGAACAATGTACCCATATTATCTTGGCACTATTCCCAGCGAGTCTCTCTTTGATAGTAGAGATAAGATCTCTCCTTCCGTTGTAAAATAATTTCGCCTTATTATTAAAAGGCGACATGAATTTAGCTGCCGTAAGATAGAGGCGCAGACCTGTATTATAAATAAAGTTCAATTCCTTTGATTAAATTTGTCGCGAATTTAAGCAAAATACGCTTATCATATTATTTAGAAATGGAATTACTGTTTAAAAAACTAAAAAAAACTGCTACAACAATTTTAAGAGTTGTTTTGGCAGTGGCATCAATAGTACTATTGTTTTCAATAATTGTCTGGGTATTTGCTCCTTCCTATAAATTTCCTGTAAAAAAAGGGTTTGAGGGCCAAGAGTGGTACAATCCCTATCTTGGACTAGATTCTGCAAAGTGGTATGCAGCAAGTCTACATATAATGCCAAAAGGCGGAAATATTTTTAAAGGATCTAATTACGAGGTTGAAAATAAAATTTTGTCATTTTACCGATCAAAAAGCATCACGTACCCATCAATCTCAGATAAACATTCCATAAAAATTGCCGATGCAACAGATAAGCTAAACTTCAACTCATACGAGCATGGTTTTAATCTACTTGGGCAAAACAGGCTAATTATCGGTGGTGCTGATATGAAGTTCTTCGACTACCCTATTTACCTTTCAACAGGTCAATCACAATCTATGATTCATAAAAACAGACCTATTGCAGAAATTGTTGTTTTATCGGGAATTACAAAATATTCCAAAGGAGCGTTTTCCAAACTTACTGATTATGATCTTTTGGAGATTTCCGACAATAGTGAATCGGTTATCAAAAGGTGGGATATCGCTCTAAGTGCAGGAAGGGCAGCATTTATGCTTGCTGCGAAGAGAGAAAATCCGATAAAAGATCAAAGTTCGATTATGAATGCAGTAACAATGATACCAGTTGCCCCTCGTGATTTTCAGCTAATCTATGGAGCGCTTAGAGATGGAATGTCGTATGGATTGTATCGCAACCAAAGTAGGTCATTAGATCAATTTGTAATAGACTCTCTTCCTCGACTTACCAGTTTAATATTGAAAGGAGATACAGCATCGATTGTCTTTAGTAAATCAATGGCAAAAATAGAAGTATATACAGACGGTGGTGTAAATTCACTCTCCGTTGCAAACACGTCAACAGCAGATTATAAGATACCATCCGAAGTTTCATATGTAAGGTTTTATGCCCAAGATCTTGAAGGAAATGAATACCTTTTGAATCCAATTTTAAGGTCGATTGATGGTAAAAAACCGATGTTGATTGGCGCTGATTTAGACAAGACAATGATGTTATTTAAAAGAATCGTTTTTCTTGTTTTACTAGCTGCTGGGTATCTTTATCTAAAAAAGAGTAACTTTATCGCCAGATTTAAAACAAAATGAAAAATACACTGGAACTTTTCGGGCGATACATCCTATTGATGAAAGTTGTTTTCACAAAGCCCGATAAAAAGCAGATTTTTTGGAGACAATTTATCATAGACGTTGAAAAACTTGTTTTAGAATCGATTCCGATCGTTGCTGTTATTTCGATGTTCATTGGAGCTGTTATTGTACTACAAACGGCTTATAATCTAGAAAGTCCGTTTATCCCAAAAATGTATGTTGGATATATGGCGCGTGAAAGTCTCGTGCTAGAATTTTGTTCAACAATGATTGCGCTGATTCTTGCTGGAAAAGTGGGTTCGAATATCTCTTCCGAGATTGGTAGTATGAGAATCACAGAGCAGATTGATGCAATGGAGATGATGGGAATTAACTCAGCGAACTTTTTGATTTTACCTAAGATAGCCGCTGCAACTGTTTTCAATCCTCTTCTTATGTTGCTTAGTTTCATCCTCGGATTACTCGGAGGTGCAATCATAATAATGATGACAGGTGTAATAAATATCAGTCAGTTTGTAGATGGAATCCAATTCTCATTCAAACAATATTATGTCTTTTATAGTATGATCAAGATGGCAGCTTTTAGCTTTGTTATCACAAGCGTTGCTTCATTCTACGGATACTATGCCTCTGGCGGCTCTTTGGGAGTTGGCCGCTCAAGCACGAAAGCTATTGTTGTAAGTAGTGTTATGATTTTGGTGGTTAATCTTGTCATCACTAAACTTATGCTTAATTAAGATGATTACAGTAAAAAATCTATATAAAAGTTTTGGCGACAACGATGTTCTGAAAGACATCTCTATTACATATAAACCTGGCGAGTGCTCTCTAATTATTGGGGCATCTGGGTCGGGAAAGACGGTGCTCCTAAAGTCTCTAGTTGGACTTCATGATCCCGACAAAGGTGAGATTTGGTACGACAAGGTTATTTTTAACAAGCTCCCGCTTTCGGAAAAAAAGGAGATTCGGAAGGAGATTGGGATGTTGTTTCAAGGGAGTGCTCTGTTTGACTTTGCGACTGTTGAGGAGAATGTAAGATTCCCTATGGATTTTTTTACAGACTGGAGCGATGAACAGAAGAGAGAGAGAGTTGAGTTCTGCTTAAAAAGAGTTAATCTGATTAATTCTAATAAACTTTTTCCTAATGAGTTGAGCGGAGGAATGCAAAAGAGGGTCGGTATCGCAAGAGCGATCGCTCTTAATCCTAAATACCTATTTTGTGATGAGCCAAACTCTGGGCTCGATCCCCACACTTCAATATTGATTGATCAATTGATCAGCGAAATTACAAAGGAGTACAATATCACAACTGTGATTAACACACACGATATGAACTCAGTAATGGAAATTGGAGATAAATTAGCCTTTATCTATAAAGGTCAGAAGGTTTGGGAGGGTTCTAAAGATGATATCTTAACCTCCGACCATAAGGAGCTCAACGAATTCGTCTTTGCTTCCAATATGGCCAAGAAGGTTAAAGAGTTAATGAAATTCTAACTATTTAGCTAGAACTGGTTTTACAGAGACAATCACAACAGGTGTTGTTGGTCTGTCGTATCTATCAGTTGAGATTGCAGCGATTTTATCAACCACATCCAAGCCCGATACTGTCTCACCAAAAATTGTGTAATCGCCATCTAATGAAGAGCAAGCTGCTGCATCTTCAACGATGTAAAATTGTGATCCCGATGATTCTCTCTTTGGATTTACTTGGTCACCGCGTCTTGCAGCTGCAAGTGCACCTTTTTTGTGTTTCAACTCTGGGATGATTTCTGCAGGAACTGTGTATCCAGGTCCACCTGTACCATATCTATCTACCAATGAGGTATCTTTAGTCAATGGGTCACCACCTTGAATCATGAATCCTCTGATTACTCTATGGAATTGAATTCCATCGTAAAACTTATGTGATGCTAACTTTACGAAGTTGTCTCTATGAAGTGGAGTTTGTTTGTAAAGTTTGATTCTGATTGTACCCATGTTTGTTTCGATGTCAAACATCGGCTCTTCTGGAAGCGTGCTTTTGTCGAAAGCTTGAATTGTTGTGTCCATTTGTGTAATATCTGCTTTTTTAGTTTGTTGTTCTTCTTCCTCTTGCTTTTGCGAAGAGTTATTGCAGGAGACAAGCAATAAGCTCATCACTGCAATGTTTGCGGCCATTAGTTTTAGGTTCATATAGTTGATTTTAAAGTTAAATTTTTACCTTTGTTGGTCGGCAAAATTACCTTAATTACCACGATTATGCAAATCCGAAAACTAGTCTTGTCTTTACTATTTTCCGTGTCGGTGTACGCGGTATCGGCACAAAGTGTGGGGTTGGTTCTAAGCGGTGGAGGTGCAAAAGGGCTATCTCACATTGGAGCAATTAAAGCATTAGAAGAGAATGGAATACCTATTGATTATGTTGCAGGCACCTCAATGGGTGCTATCGTAGCTGGTCTATATTCAATCGGCCTTTCGCCCGATGAAATGATGGTTCTCTTCAGGTCGAAAGAGTTTGAATCTTGGTACAAGGGACAGTACGAACAGGGCTATGCGACATACATCTATCGTCGTGAGTCAACCCCTGAGATGATGGGAGTCTCCTTTTCTAGGGGAAAAGGGAATAAAATACAGATAGACCTGCCAACAAGTTTGGTCTCTCCTTATCCGATGGACCTTGCGGTAATGCAATTATTTGCCTCTCCTGCTGCTGCTTGTGGCTATGACTTCAATAAATTGATGGTGCCTTTCAGGTGCGTGGCTTCAGATATCTCTAATAAAAAACCTTTTGTGGCTCGGAAAGGCGATCTTGGGTCTGCCATTCGTGCCTCTATGACATATCCTTTTTATTTTAAACCAATTGTTATAGATTCTACTCTACTTTTTGATGGTGGTTTTTATAACAATTTTCCGTGGGATGTAATGGAGAAGGATTTTAATCCCGATTATATAATTGGGGTTAAATGTGCAAACAACGCACAACTACCAGATGCTGACGATCTTATGACACAAGTGGAGAATATGTTGATGGTTGAGACTAACTACAATATTCCAGACCATAAAGGAATAT
Organism: Bacteroidales bacterium; assembly: GCA_041441455.1. Taxonomy (GTDB): domain Bacteria; phylum Bacteroidota; class Bacteroidia; order Bacteroidales; family UBA932; genus JAFIHK01. Next base: position 24,172 of record JASDTB010000011.1, on the reverse strand, counting down.
TAGTTGATGGTAACTATAGCACTTTTGGAATCATGGATTTTGCAAAGGTAGAGGAGATCGTTGAGCAGGGTTATCAAAATGCTTTAAAGTATATTCCTCAGATTAAAAAGGCAATCGTAAGAAGAGTGTCTGCCAGGGAGATCTCTGATAAGAGGTTAGCTTTCCGTATGAAGTGTCCAAAACTCAGGTTTGTGGATGTTGCTGACTCACCTAATCTTTCTCCTACAGCTAATAGTTTCATTAAGAGAACTATAACAAATGACAAGGATACAATCTTCGATTTTGAACAAGTTAAGAGAGGTTACTACAGAGTTATTGCCAGTGATAATGTGAAGACTTTTTACCCTCAGGCAAGAATGAGAGTCGACTCCCTTTTTACATTGCATCTTAGAACTTCTAAATCGTCGCCAATGAGGTTGACTTTTGGGGGAAATGTGTCTTCATCTTCTCTGAATCAAGGGTATGTTGGGTTAGAATACAAAAGGTTTGCAACTAATCCGTGGAGAGCTGCTTTGGATATGAATATTGGCAGATACTACTCTGGATCGAATTTATATTGGAGACACGATATTGGTGTTAAACCATTAGTCTTCTATGAGGCTCAATTCACAGCGCATAGGTTTGATTACTTCGGTGGCAGCCAGACACTTTTCTTCTCCAACAGGGTCCCTAGTAATATTCAGGAGAGTGAGGTTTATATGACCTTCAGCGTTGGTACGCCATTAAGTATTCAAAAGAGCATCTTAGCTAAAGCTTCGTTTAACTTTGGAAAGAATTTCTATGAGTATTTCAAGACAAACATTTACACAACAAACGATAAACCCGACTTGACAACTCTGTTGTTTGCATCTGGTTCTGCTTATATCGAAACTAATACTACAAATTTTAAATTATATCCGACAGAGGGTAAGAACGCAAAATTATCAGTAAGATACACTTACTTCAACGAAGAGCATAAACCTGGTACAACTTCGCCTCAGACAGAATATGTACCAAGTACTCCTCACCACTCTGTTGTTGCAAGGCTATATTCTGAATCATACCATAAAATTAATCGCTGGTTGAATCTTGGAGTTCTTGTAGATGTTACATTTTCCAATAAAACTGATATGTATGACTACTACTCTACTTTGTTGTTCATGCAGCCTTTCCAACCGAGCCCTCATAGCAAAACACTTCTTCTTGCGGGGTATCGATCGAACAGTTTTGCTGGGTTTGCACTAACTCCTATTGTCAAATTTTCGAACAATTTGCATCTACATCTTCAAGGAGCATATTTTCAACCGCATACTACACTCATCGATTTAGGAGGTGGTGACTATGAAACATCAAAACCTCTTCCTCGCGGCTCTTTGTCGATGAATTTTGCAGCAGTTTGGCAGTCACCTATTGGTCCTATCAGTCTCTCTGCCTCTTACTACGAAAAGTCAGACCTTAAATGGTACCCACAATTTAATATTGGATTCTTGATTTTCAAATCTAAAGCTCTATCTAATTAAACATGAGTTCTTTTGCATTAAAAAAACTTGCAGGTGAGACGGCGATTTATGGGATGAGTACCATACTTGCAAGGTTTATTAATTTCTTATTAGTCCCACTTTACACAAGGGTTCTTGCAACCTCAAGTTATGGAGAGTTGTCGGATGCTATGGCATATATTGCCATTCTTCAAGTAATTCTTGTACTTGGTCTAGAGACTGGCTGCTTTAGGTTTGCGAATAATAACGAAGATCCTAAAAGGGTCTTTTCCAGTGCACTTTCGCTAGTTGGGATTATCTCTATCGTAACATTTGTTCTTTTTTCGGTCTTCTCTGGACAACTAGCCTCTTTATATGGATATGAGCACATCTCAATCTGCTTTGTCTACATAGGTGGCATCTTAGCATCAGACGCATTTACAGCGATTCTTTTCGCGCGTCTGCGATTCGAGCATAAGGCACTGAAGTTTGCGACATTTAAGACAATTAAGATCCTTACCGAAACTGTCTCAAATTTAATTCTTTTCCTTGTTGTACCATCATATCTAAAGGCTCATCCAGACTCATTTTTAACAACATTTATACCGCCAACTCCCGATTTTTCGTATGTAATTTTTGCAATCTTTTTGAGTTGCGTTGTGGCAATTTTGCTCTTTATACCTGAGTTGTTAAAATTTAGATTCAAGATTGATAAACCACTTTTGGGCAAGATGCTTGCTTACTCACTTCCGCTTATGATTGCAGGTCTTCCTGGAATTATGAATGACATGTTGGATAGGCTACTATTTCGCTTTATTTTACCAGATGCTATCTGGAAGAGCGAGCTTGGAATCTTTACTGCAGGTGCGAGGCTTGCAGTTATTATGATGCTGTTCATTCAAATGTTTAGATTTGCTGCAGAGCCCTTCTTCTTTGCAAAGGCATCGGAAAAGGATTCTCGCAAATTATACTCAGAGGTAATGAACCACTTTACTGCCTTTGGAATGTTTATTTTCCTTGGTGTAATGCTCTTTATCGATATTATTGGCCTATTTCTTGGAAAAGATTTCAGGGGCGGCATCTCGATCTTACCTGTGATGTTGATGGCATATCTTTTATTGGGGATAACTTATAATGTTTCGATGTGGTACAAACTGTCTGGGAAGACCAATATTGCGATTTATATTACCTCACTTGGTCTTGTTGTTACTTTGATTGTCAACATCGGATTTATGCCAGCTTACTCTTTTCACGCTTCGGCATGGGGACATCTTTTGAGTTATCTTGTTATGCTGATTGTAAGCACAATCCTTGGTAATAAATACTATCCAATCCCTTATAAATGGTTAAGAGTCCTTCTTTATATTTCAGTAGGTCTAGCATTGTACGGAATCTCACTCCTATTGCCGCAAATGCATCTTGTTGCTAAATTTGCAATCCACAGTGTGCTTATTTTAATCTATATCTTCATATATCTCAAAATCGAAAAAATTTCTTTATGGAAGTTAAAATTGTAAATAAATCAGCTTACCCTCTTCCAGAGTACGCGACAGAGCATTCTGCTGGAATGGACCTAAGAGCCGACATCAAAGAGAGTATAACTTTAGAACCTCTGAAGAGGGCTATGGTGCCGACAGGAATCTACATTGAACTTCCGGAGGGTTTTGAGGCACAGATCAGACCTCGAAGCGGCCTTGCTGCCAAGCATGGTATCAGTCTGGTGAATACTCCAGGAACAATTGATGCAGACTATAGAGGAGAGATTAAGGTTATTATGGTGAACCTATCCGATACCCCTTTTGTTTTGAATCCAGGTGAGAGAATTGCTCAAATGGTAATTGCTCGTTACGAAAGAATCAAATGGAATCTCGTTGATGAACTTACCGAGAGTGAGCGTGGTGAGGGTGGATTTGGCTCAACTGGTAAAAAATAAAATTGATATCATGACAATTGCAGAACTTCACAAACTGTTTTTAAACAGCGGAAAGGTCACTACAGACAGCCGCGATATTCCTGCTGGATCAATCTTTTTTGCTCTAAAAGGAGACAATTTTGATGGTAATAATTTTGTATTGGATGCTCTTGGCAAAGGTGCCGCTTTTGCTGTTGCAGATGATGCGTCGCTTGAGGGGAAAGATGAAAGGATAATTATTACTAAAGATGTTTTGAAGACTCTGCAAGATCTTGCACGTTTTCATAGAGAGAGTTTGTCTATTCCAGTTGTAGGCCTTACTGGAACTAATGGCAAAACGACTACAAAAGAGCTTATTAGCTGTGTTTTATCGGCGAAATATATAGTTTCGTATACAAAAGGAAATTTAAACAACCATATTGGTGTTCCATTGACAATTCTAAGAATCGAGAAAGATGCTGAGATTGCGGTGATTGAGATGGGAGCAAGTGGTCCTGGCGAGATTGAGCTATTGGCCTCGATTGCAAGGCCGAGTCATGCTCTGATTACCAATGTGGGTAAGGCGCACTTAGAGGGTTTTGGTTCGTTCGAGGGGGTAAAGAAAACCAAAGGAGAGCTCTATGACTTTATCAAGAGTAATGGTGGTATTGTATTTTACAATGCAGACAACTCTCATCTTTGTCAGATGCTCCAGATGCGTGGCGAGCTCAATAAAATTGCCTATGGTTTAGCATTTGAAGGGTACAAATTAGCTATTGCTGGTGAGGAGAACCCTTTTGTAGCCTTGACTGCGCCTGATGGCACTTTGATAAAGTCTAACTTGATTGGAGGATATAATGCCGACAACATAATCACAGCTTTAGCTGTAGGAAGAGAGTTTGGAATCTCTAGTGCAGAAGGGGCAAAAATGGTAGAATCGTATGTGCCTTCTAACAATAGATCTCAACTTGTGAAGGGACTTAGAAACACAATCATAATTGATGCATACAATGCGAATCCTACAAGTATGAGAGCGTCTCTCGAGAATTTTATTAACTTCAATGGCGACAATAAGTGTCTTGTAATTGGAGACATGCTAGAACTTGGTGAGGTATCACTTAAAGAGCATTCCGATATCTTGACTCTGATCAAATCTCTCGATCCTCAATATGTGTTCTTCGTTGGAAAAGAGTTTAAACGCGCCGCTGCCGAAATAGGATTTGATGCTGTTCACGCAGAATTTTTCGACAATTCTGACGTCCTTAACCAACGTCTTGTCGACTTAAACCTAAGCAGCAAAACCTTTTTGATTAAAGGCTCAAGAGGCACAAAACTCGAAAAAGTTCTTGACACCCTTAAGTCTTAATCCTAATTGGTTATTGCAAAAAACTCTTCTGAGATATTATCTAGATATATACTCTTCGATGTCGATGAATCGAAGTTTGCGGAGTGACAGGAAGAACGACAAAACAATACTGCCTCTGTAGATGCATGTGACGCGTCTCTTCTTCGTATTATCTCGCTTTGTAGAGAGAACCATCTTATAAAAATCGATGTGGGCTTTAAAGACTGATTCTACAAAGCGAAACTTCCCCTGTGCCAAGTATACTAATCCGCTTAATCCATCTAGAGCCATTCTCACAAACAATGTAATGTGGAGACGATACATTGGGAGGTTTTTGTACATCATTAATAGATTATTCCGGTAGTTTAGATAAAGCTTTTTAGGAGAGTTGTTTGGCAATGTTCCACCACCAACGTGATATATAACAGACCCTGTAAAGATCCACACTTTATGTCCTGCAAGTTTTGCTCTCCAGCAGAGATCAATCTCCTCCATGTGAGCAAAAAATCTTTCGTCCAGACCACCTAATGAGTGATACAGCTCCGACCTGATCATCATACATGTGCCTGATGCCCAGAATATTTCACGATCGTGATCATACTGGTTTCCATCTGTCTCAATATTGCTAAGGATTCTGCCTCTGCAGAAAGGATATCCAAAGATGTCAATAAATCCACCACACGCACCTGCATATTCAAAATACTTTTTCTCAAAATGAGACCTTATCTTCGGCATACAAATTCCAATCTCCTGATTAGCATCCATTCCCGAAACCAAAGGTGCAAGCCATCCGTCTGATACCTCTACGTCTGAATTTAGTAAAATATAATAGTCTGCCTCAATCTGCGCTAAAGCTTTGTTATAACCACCTGTATATCCGTAGTTTTCTCCAAGCTCTATCAGGCTAACCTTTGGATGTTTCTCTTTAAGCCAAGCGATTGATCCATCGGTAGATCCATTATCGGCAACTACGACAAAAGCTCCTGGATAATATGATCTCCGGAGTAGTACTGGCAAAAAACGTTCAAGATAGTGAAGTCCATTCCAGTTGAGTATAACTATTGCAGTTTGTGACAAAATAGAAAATTTTTGTAAAGATATACTTAAACTTTTCTACATGCAAAAATGAAGCCCTCATCTCCACAAACCTTTTACGACCTATAGATGAATTCTGAATCCAATCTCTACTTTGAAATTGAATGGTCGTTCGGTTCGAATGCTGCGTGGTTGATTAGTGTCGAAAAAGTATGAAAATCCAGGATCGAAGTAGAGGCCAAATTGTCTACCAAACATATATTCAGCACCAACTCCTCCATAAATAGATACGGCTATTGGTTTCACAGACTCTGTGTAGTCTTCGTTTGTTGTTTGTGATCTAAGAGAGAACTGGGCTGCTACGCATTTTTCGAAAGTTGCGCCTCCATTGATATAAAAGTTTAGACGTCCAGATTTGGCAAAGAAAAATTTAGCTCCAACTGGGACACCAATATAGTGCAAACTCTGTTTAACTGTATAATTTTCGGCATATTGCGACGTACTAAATGTGCTTTTCAACATTGTATAGTTAATGCCCGAAGTAAGAGCAAATCGGTTGTTGAGTTTGTACTGCAGTTGCACTCCAAAACTTAATGGTATTGAGTGGGTAAAATCTCTGCTCTTTTCATAAATAGAACGGTCGTAGCTGAATTCGGGAAAAATAGAACCAGCAAGGTCATTCATGAATGCAGACTTTTTAGTACCTCCCGAACCTGGAGCAGACATATCGGAAGAGGCAGCTATTGCAAACCGTCTGATTTTTTTATCAGTAACCTCTTCTTGCGGAATATCTCTGTAAATCTTTTTAGAGTCAATCTCTCTACTATCAATGTCTTGAGGATCTATCTTTTTATTATTCTCAGATCTATTATTTTCAGACTTTTCCAGAGAGGTAATGTCTGCCACATATTTGTTATTGCTAACCTCTTGCTTAGCTGTATCTGCACTGTTATTTGCAATATCAGCCACACGTTCAGAATTGGCTAGAGTGATTTCGGATTTTAATTGCGCTTTTTGCGCAGCAAAAGTGCCTGTTTTTGGAGTAGTTGAGATATTTGCGGCTATAGGTAAGTTAACCGTAGTTGGGATGTTTTTTATTGGTGACTCAAGATTAATTTCAGAAGGGTGTTCAAGGGGTAGCAAGATGAATAACAATATTACAGCGGCGGCGATAGTCGCTGCGAAGGAGAGATACTTTACTCGTTTGGAAAAAAGTGTCACTCTCTTTTCTTGAGTAGTGATTATATTTTGAGTGGTAGCTGTTTTTTGAGCGGCAACCGCTTTTCGAGAGGCAATAGCATCCCATGCGGACTCGTTGGGAGTCTCAGTATAGGAGTCTGCTATCTCCTTCAACCTTTTATCAAAATCCTTTTCTGTCATATTATCCCTCTGCTTTGAGTTTGTTTTGGAGCCAGGTTCGAGCACGGCTAAGTTGCGACCGTGAACTGCTGTCGGAAATCTTTAACATCTCACCAATCTCTTGGTGGGAATAACCCTCAATTACATATAAGTTGAATACTGTTCTAAAGCCGTCTGGCATAGATTTGATGATTTTCATAAGATCGGCAGCAGAGAGCTTGTCAAAAATCTCTGGCGAAAAATTGACCTCACCCGAAGCAGAATCGAGCTCTTCGGCATTTCTGAAAATATCCCTCTTTCTTAGATTCATCAGTGCTGTTGTTACAAAGATTCTTCTAGCCCAACCTTCGAAAGAGCCGTCACCTCTAAAAGAGTCAATCTTCCCAAAGAGAGTAATAAAACCATCTTGCAAAATGTCCATTGCACTATCCCTATCGCCTGCATAACGCAGACAAACAGGATACATTTTTGGCGAAAGAAGATCATAAACAGCTCTCTGAGCTCTTTGGTCACCCTTTGCACACAAACGCACAATCTCACTCTCTTTTAAATTTTCCAAATGAAGGCCTTTCGTCATTTTCAATTAAGATGCATTCATAAGTAGAAATGTTGCACTGCTATAAAAAAATCAATATTGGATTGATATTTGTAAAGGTAATAAATTAATTAACTTTGTAATAAGATACCATTCGCATATGATAAGATTTTCAGCACTATCGAGAGGTCTTTCCTCACTCGCTATAATATTCGCACTCTCTGCCACCAATCTGCTTGCTCAGGATAAATCCGCAGATAAACAATACTATATGATAGATGCATTAAGACACTATCATATTGGGTCGCAAGACGAAGCAAAACAGAAATTCGAACTCATAGTAGCACAGTATCCAGACTGCGACGCTGCGAGATACTATCTGTCCAATATTTACTTTAGAAAAGGAGATGTCAAAACAGCCCTTGAGCAAATCAAAAAGGCAATGGAGCTCGACCCTTCGAACTATTGGTACAAAGTACAAGCTGCCCGCCTTTACTCAATTTCGGGAGACTTAGCAGGTTCAGCTGCAATCTATGAGTCAATCCGCAAAGACTACCCTCGCAAAACGGAGCTTTACGACGACATGATTGATGTGTATGTTCAGCAGAAGCAGTTTTCCAAGGCTCTGGATATAATTAACGATATCGAGAGGACAGAGGGAAAGACAGAGGGAACAGTTTTAACTCGATTCAACATCCTAGTATTCGACGGTAAGAAAGACGAAGCACTTAAATATCTTCAAGAGTGGGACAAAACAGACGGAACTCCAAGATCAGCAACAATTATAGGAGATTATTATGCAACTGCTCAGACAGATTCGGTTGCGTATGAATACTACATGAAAGCCCTAAAAGCAGACCCTGCTTTTATTCCCGCAAGCTTTGGACTGGCTGAGGTATATCGAGTGAGAAAACAGTACGACCTATATTTCGAAAGGTTATACCCTTTCATGTCGAATTCGAACATCGACCCGAACATGAAGGTCAACTACATCAAAGAGGTTCTTGCAAACCCACAATTTGTACAAACATTCCTGCCTCAAATTGACACTATCATGCAAAACCTTTATGGTGCACACCCAAAAGATAGCACTGTTGCATATACATTTGCCTCATACATGGCGCAACTTGAGAAAAACGATGTTGCCAAGCAGGTTTTCAAAAAGAACGCAGAGAATTATCCCGACAGCAAAAATGCTCAATTACAATATCTTTTGATGTTTTATTACGATAGAGAGTGGCAAGGTCTTATTGATCAAACAAAGATTGTAATGACCAAATTCCCAAATCAAAAAGATTTAGTTGAGCTTCTAGGAATAGCTCAATTCCAAAATAAAAGTCATGCTGATGCTGTTGCTACCTTCGATCAACTTTTAAATCTGGCAAAAGGCGACAGCTCATTAACTGTACGCACTCTTGCCCTTCTTGGCGATCTATATTACGAAATGGGTGACAAAAAGAACTCTTACAAGTACTACGAAAAGACCTTAAAGTTTGAGCCAAACCACCTTCCGTCACTTAATAACTACGCCTACTATCTCTCTCTAGAAGGGAAAAAGATGAAAAAGGCGTATGAAATGAGTAAGAAGACAGTAGATGCAGAACCTGAAAATGCTACATATCTAGATACTTTTGGATGGATTTTATTCAAAATGGGGAAATATATGGAGGCCAAAGCGATCTTTAAGCAGACATTGCTTTATGGCGGAAAAGAGAATGCAGACATTCTCGACCACTATGCTGAGACACTGTTTAAACTGAAAGAGTATGATTTGGCATTCATCTACTGGGATCAAGCCAAAGCGTTAGATCCATCTTTGGGTATAGATAAAAAAATTGAACAACGTAAAAAAGAGATGACCAAGTAAGATATGCGTAAAATTCTGATATTATTGATATTGTGCCTAATAGGTTCCTCTGAGATCATATCTCAGAATGTGACCGATCATAATAAAAGAAAGAGAGAGATTGAGGAGGAGATAGCGTATCTCGACAAACAACTTGCTCAGACTAAAAACAAACAGAAGGCAAGTCTGAAAGACCTTGAATTCATTAAAAGGAAGATCAATAATAGGAAGAAATTACTTACCGAACTCGAAAAGGAGATTAAGCAATTAGACAGTTTAGCTGATCAGAAGGAGCAGCAGGTAAATAAACTCCAATCAGATTATGAGAGCTTGAAAAAGGGCTACTCTCGTCTAGTGTATGTCACTTACAAAAATAGAGACAGAGGAATGTGGTTAATGTACATCCTAAGTAGTGACAACATTGCGCAAGGGTACCGCAGATGGGTCTATTTCAGGGATTTTGCATCTTCGATGCGAAGCAAAGCTAGCGAGATTAGAGTTACAGGGATGAAGGTCGAGAACGAAAGAAAGGCACTCGATCAGATGAAAAAAGAGTCAATCAGCGCAAAAGATAAAAAGCAGAAGGAGTTTTTAAAACTTCAAAAGGACGAAAAGGGAGCAAAGAATATGCTGGGACAACTCTCTAAAAAAGAGTCAGAGGTAAGGTCACAACTTGCGGAAAAGAAGAGAGAGAGGGAGAGGCTAAATAGAGAGATTGAGCGTATTCTTGCATCAGCGGTTAAAGAGAAGAGCTCATCGGGTTATAAAGAGAATCCAGCAGATAAAATATTATCTGATAAGTTCGAAAATAACAGAGGCAGGCTACCGTGGCCAGTTAAAAAGGGCACAGTAACTGACAGTTTTGGACAACATTACCATGCAGTATTTAAAAACATCAAATTGCCTTTCAATAATGGAATTACTATAGAGACGGAACAGAATGCAAATGCATTGTGCGTCTTTGATGGTGTTGTTAAACAGATTCTGGTAATGCCAGGTTATAATCAATGTGTACTGGTTCAGCACGGAAGTTATTACACCTTCTATTGCAAACTAGACAAAGTGTATGTTAAATCGGGCGAAAAAGTCTCAACAGGACAAGCAATAGGATCGTTAAGCGTTGTTGACGGAATCTCTACTATCCACTTCCAATTATGGAACGGGACAGTCAAGCAGAATCCAGAATCATGGTTATCAAGATGATACATTAATAACTAAAACTGCTTCCTCCAATAAATTCACGCATCACCGATGTAGGTGGAACCTTTTCAATTTCGGCAGGCTGAAGCTCCTGAATGTAGGATAAGAATTTTAGAAGTCTTATACTGTCGGTTGATGCTGGCGAATTTGCAGGGATTCTTCGCAAAAGCGGCTCTGCATAATACTTCAATAGTGGTAATTCAAAGATTAGTGCAGAGTTGAACATAATGTCTGCATTCTCTTGATAGGGGAAAATATTATTAATCTCGCCTCTTCGCACACTTGGCCACCTCATAATCACATCTTCGGCAGAGGCTCCACGGAATTTACCATCTCTGACAATTCTTCTTAAAAGTCTATTGTCTGAAGTAGAAATTGAATTGTTTTCATCTATCGATAACGATGTAAGAGCAGATGCGTAGATCTTATATATTTTATCATGTGAAATTTGCTGAGTAAGATTCGGATTCATTCCATGAATTCCCTCCATTATCAAGATATCCTTCTCTCCTAACTTCAACATATCGCCTCTAAAGATTCTCTTGCCTACTGAAAAATCAAATTTTGGGAGTTCAATTGTCTCTCCTTCAAACAACTGATTAAGCTGCTTATTGAGGAAATCAACATCCATTGCACCCAAAACCTCAAAATCATAATTACCATCTTCGTCGCGAGGCGTCTTCTCCCTGTCAACAAAGTAGTTATCCATTTCAATAACTACAGGATTCAAGCCAAGAACCTTTAATTGCAGAGCAACACGCTTAGAGGTAGTTGTCTTTCCACTACTCGATGGTCCTGCAATCAAAACTAATTTAATCTTATCTCGACGACGATAAATCTCGTCTGCAATATCGGCATACTTCCTTTCATGGAGTGCTTCGGCAATTTGAATCAACTCGGTTGAATGACCTTTGTTAATCGCATAATTCAGAGTTCCAATGCTTTTTACGCCTAAAATAGAGCTCCAATCTGAGTACTCTTTGAAAACATCAAATAACTTATACTGGTATGGCGTCTTCACAAGTTCGTATGGACGGGTAACTGATGGGGCCTGAATAAAAAATCCTCTGCTAAATGACTCAAAATTAAATACAGTCAGCATTCCTGTAGAATTTAAAAGTGGTCCGTAGTAGTGGTCGGCATATCCATCTAAGAAGTAGACAGTCGTGAAAAATTTACCTCTCTCTTTATGTAAAAAAGCTTTTTCGGGACGGTTATTTGCCTTAAACATTATTATCGCTTCGGATGAGCGTATTTTTTGACGTGTAAATGGCAAATCTGCATTGATAATATCTTGCATTCTTTTGCGAACTGCAGAGATCTCATCTTCGCTAAGAATCACTGTCTTTGCTACTCCATCTTCGGAAGGAGATGGCTCTCTTAGCTCTCCATACATGCCATTCTGCATTGTATAGTCGAGAATGAGAGAGTACTGTGGATAGAGATCATACATCGCTTTCTGCAAAACAAAATAGAGCGATCTTGTGTATGTTCTGTATCCATCTGGATGAGAGTAGTCGATAAATTTTATGTTATGAGGAATGTAGATTTCGAACCGTAGCTCTTTAAGTTGATTATCTACAAGAGCTGCCAACACAGGCCATTTTAGTTTTAGCCCAACCGAACTAAGAAGTTCAGTAAGGGTCGTTCCTGGCTTACATTCAACGCTCTGTCCGAGATTTTCTATAAATACCTTTATCATGATTCCCTTATTTAGTCTAAGTAATTAATATAATCAGAGATACTTTCCTGTCACCGAATTTGGATTCTCTCTTAACTCTTCTGGAGTACCTTGAGCAACAATTCTGCCCCCTTTGGCTCCTCCCTCAGGGCCAAGATCAAATATGTAGTCAACCGATCTCAAGACATCTAAGTTGTGCTCTATGATTAAAATAGTGTTTCCTTGGTCTACTAGTTTTTGAAGAACACCCAATAACACTCTTACATCTTCAAAATGTAAACCTGTAGTTGGTTCATCAAGAATATAAATTGAGTTTCCTGTATCTCTTTTAGACAGTTCAGCTGCCAATTTAACCCTCTGGCTCTCTCCCCCACTCAAAGTTGTAGATGGCTGACCTAACCTCACATAACCAAGCCCAACATCTTCTAGAGCCTTAATTTTCTGATAAATAGATGGTATTGACTCAAAGAACTGACATGCCTGAGAGATTGTCATCTCCAAAACATCATTGATAGATTTTCCTCTATATTTTACTGTAAGAGTTTCATTGTTATATCTTTTGCCATTACACTCCTTGCACTTCACATGCACCGAAGGCAAAAAATTCATCTCAATAATTTGAAGTCCTGCCCCTTTGCACTCTTCACACCTTCCTCCCTTGACATTAAAAGAGAATCTGCCAGCCTTGAATCCTCTGATCTTAGCATCTGGCGTCTCCTCGAAGAGTTTTCGAATATCCGAAAATACATTTGTATAGGTTGCAGGATTGCTTCTTGGAGTTCTTCCAATTGGGCTTTGGTCTATCTCTATCAGTTTATCTACATTCTTAATTCCTTTGAGCTCCTTGTATGGTAGCGGTCGATAGGAAGAGCGATAGAAATGTCTGCTTAGAATTGGCATCAACGTTTCGTTCACTAAAGATGACTTTCCGCTTCCACTAACCCCTGCAATTCCAATAAAACATCCCAAAGGAATCTTGATATCTACATCCTTTAAATTGTTGCCACTGGCCCCAATCAACTCAAGAAATTTCCCATTCCCAACCCTTCTTTCTGCAGGAATTTCAATCTTCCTCACCCCTTTAAGATAATCAAGGCTCAAACTGTTATATTTAACTACCTCATCGGTAGACATTTCATCTATCTGCTTAGGAGTTCCAGAAAATAGAACTTTGCCTCCTCGCTCTCCTGCTCCAGGACCTAAGTCTATCAGCCAATCTGCACTACGGATCATATCCTCGTCATGCTCGACTACTAGCACAGAGTTGCCCTCGTCTCTAAGTTTCATCAATGAGTCTATCAGCTTTTTATTATCGCGCTGATGTAGTCCAATACTTGGCTCATCTAATATATAGAGGACATTTACCAATTTAGAGCCAATTTGCGTGGCAAGTCTTATCCTTTGACTCTCGCCACCACTCAGACTCTTTGTACTACGATCTAGCGACAGATATTCAAGTCCGACATCTAAAAGAAAACCAATTCTATCTTTAAGCTCTTTTATGATATCCCTTGCAATTGCTTTTTGTCTTGAATCCAGCTTTGGTTCTAACGAAGCCACCCAGTCGGCCAGGTTTTCAATCTCCATAGCCGATACTTGCGAGATGTTTAAATTATCGAGTTTAAAACTCAATGCCTCCTCCTTGAGCCTTGTGCCATGACATTTTGGACAGACAATCTCTTCGGTAAACTTCTCTTTCTTGAAGACAAGGTCTTCACTATCGTTGTCTGTAGCCTCTATCTTCGAAATTACTCCTGGGAAGCTCATCATATGAGATGCAGAACCTTGACCCCCTACCCTGAAGAGTTCGTCAGAGCCATAGATGATTAAATCTAAAGCCTCTTCTGGAATATCTTTGATAGGGTCGTGAATTGAAAACTCATATTTTTTTGCAATTCCCTCTAATTGACGAAAGACTAAATTGTCTCTCATGGCTCCTAGTGGTGTTATTCCCCCTTCGGAGATACTACGTGAATCATCAGGAATTATTTTAGTCAAATCGGCTTTTGTAATCATGCCCAGACCTTTGCAATGAGGGCATGCACCTTGAGGAGAGTTGAATGAAAATGTATGTGGAGCTGGTTCTTGATACGAAATTCCAGTTTCGGGACACATCAAGTGTTTACTGAAATGACGATGTACATTGGATTCTAAATCTAAAACCATCAATGAGCCCTTCCCGTGAAAAAGTGCCGAAAGAACAGACTCTCTGATTCTCTTTTCACTCGCAGGGTTTGGCAAAAGCTTATCGACAACTAATTCGATAAAGTGAGACTTGTACCTATCGAGTGGTCGGATGGTTGCTAAATCAAGAATCTCTCCATCAACTCTTACCTGTTGATATCCTTTCCTTATAAGTTGCTCAAAGAGCTCTTTATAATGTCCTTTACGACCTCTGATTAAGGGAGAGAGAAGCAGTGCTTTTCTTCCTTGATAGTTCTCCATTATCATTGAGACTATCTGCTCGTCGGTATATTTTATCATCTCCAGACCAGTGGCTGGAGAGTATGCTTTTGATGCTCGTGCGTATAAAAGTCTTAGAAAGTCATAGATTTCGGTTATGGTGCCGACTGTTGACCTTGGGTTGCGCCCAGTGGTCTTCTGCTCAATTGCAATGATAGGGCTAAGTCCAGTGATGCTCTCAACGTCGGGTCTCTCTAGTGCTCCCATAAACTGGCGGGCATAAGAGGACAAGGTATCCATGTACCTTCTTTGCCCCTCAGCAAAAATTGTATCGAAAGCTAGCGACGATTTGCCACTTCCACTGAGACCAGTAATCACGACAAGTCGATGTCTCGGGATTGAGACACTCACATTGTCCAGATTATGAACTTTTGCACCTGTAACCTCTATTTTCATCTTTTCTCTCTAAAGCCTTCAACTGGAACCTTCACTACAAACTTGTTCTTTTGTTTATTCTCCATGTTGTTTGCACGAATCCATGGATTGAAGATCTTAAGCAATTTGAAATTTGTCTTATGTTCGGCAGCAAAATCCGACCAATTTGCAATTGGTCCTTCTACCTCTACCTTTTTGTATTCGAATGGACGATAAAGATACTCCTCGTCTATGACAAAACCATATCTTTTTGGATCAGCCATGATAGATTTAAACGCAAGTGCGCGAAAAAGATATCTAGCTGTCTCTTCGGGAAACTGCATATCATAATAGTTCTTGATCGACTGTTTCTCAATTCTGTATTTAACGTTGCTCATCCCAATATTGTAGGATGCTGCAGCCATTGTCCAGCTTCCAAAAGTGGCATATGCCTTTTTAAAATATGCACATGCAGCTCTAGTCGATTTCTCCAGATTGTATCTTTCGTCAACCTCATCATTTACAACCAGACCATACTCTTTTGCAGTTCCTTCCAAAAACTGCCAATATCCAGCAGCACCAGCACCTGAGACCGCAGGATGCAGACCGCTCTCGGCAATACATAGATAATAGAAGTCTTGAGGAATCTTCTCCTCTTTTAGAATCTCTTTTATGACCTTCCCAAATCTATTATCCAATAAGAGGATCTGAGTCATGCTCGAGTGCCAGTAAGTAATCACCGTCATCTCTCTTAAGATTGCCTCTCTTACATCAAAATAGTCCATCGGTACCGCTTCTGATGCAAAACTAAGTTTGTCGGGAAGTGGAGGTATGGTAACAGACTGCTCATATTTCTCCCCTGGAGCAAATTCAACTCCTGCCTCTGTTTGCCCGTTAGAGCAAAATGTAAACAAAGGAAAAAGTAGTAGATATTTTAAAAGGGTCATGTTATTCGTATCTTAAAAATGGATTTGTATTAAGCTCTGCAGCAATTGTTGTCTCTGGTCCATGCCCTGGCAGAACTCTGTACTCCTCACCTATTCTCACAAGTTTCCCCAAAAGGCTCTCCATCAACTGATCGTAATCGCCTCCAGGTAAATCTGTCCTTCCGATACTTCCTGCAAATAACGAGTCGCCTGTGATTACGAAGTGGTTCTCCTCCTCTTCGGAATATAGACAGACTCCTCCTCTTGTATGGCCAGGCGTATGGATAACTTTTAGTTTTGAGTTTCCAAACTCCACATATCCTCCATCTTCTAGGTCGATAGTGTCAATTGGTGGTTGTTCTAGTCTGTAGCCGAACATCTCGCTATATTGCTGAGCTCTCTCTAGGTGGCCCTTGTCTAGCGGATGAATATAGGTTTTGATTCCCCAAATATTAGCTACAAAAGCATTTCCCATAACATGGTCGAAATGTCCATGCGTATTTACAAGTTTAACTGGTTTCAGATTATTTGTCTCAATAAATTTTTTCAATCGATCCTTTTCGCTTTCGCTTTGGCAGCCTGGATCAACAATTATACATTCAAGTGTATCGTCCCAAACGATGTAACTACACTCTCTAAGATCGTTAAAATAAAATGTTTTAGTCTTTATCATTGTAATCAATTATTATCTTTATCTATATCGGGTCTCTATTTTTCTGTTCCCGTCAACATAGGAACAAACTTGAACTCTCCATGTTCAGTTACTTTAAACTCCTCTTCGGTAACTCTGTCGATTACGATCATCTTTTGGGTGACCTCTCCTACAGGAATCACCATTCTCCCACCAACACAAAGCTGTTTTAAAAGCTCTTTTGGTATTTCAGGGGCACCACAGGTGACAAGTATGCCATTGAAAGGTGCAAATTGCGGAAGACCAGCAAAGCCGTCACCAAGAAAAAGTATTGGTGATTGATAATCTAACCGGTTCAGATTCTGCTGTGCCGAGATGTACAACTGCTTTTGCCTTTCGATGCTGTAAACCCTATAGCCCATCTCAACTAGTACTGCAGTCTGGTATGCACATCCTGTACCAATCTCAAGAACCTTGTCCCATTTTTTAAGATTTAGTAAAGATGTCTGAAATGCCACTGTAGATGGCTGAGAAATAGTTTGTCTAACCCCTATCGGAAGAGGTTTGTCTAGATAAGCTAGATGATCTAGCCCTGGCTCTACAAACATGTGTCTTGGTACTCTCCCTATGGCCTCAATCACTTTTGAATCAAATTCATATTTAGCCCTTAACTGCTCAAGCAGTTTCTTTCTTCTCCCTTTGTGTTGCAATGTATCTAACATTCTGCAAAATTACGAAAAGATTTTCTTAATTTTGCTCAGACTAACAGACCCAAAACTTCTAAATCATCTATTATGCATATAGCAATCGCCGGCAACATCGGAAGCGGCAAGACCACTCTGACTAGATTATTATCAAAACATTACAATTGGGAAGCAAAGTACGAAGAGGTAGATAACAATCCATATTTAGCCGATTTTTATAACGATATGCAAAGATGGTCATTCAATCTCCAGATCTTTTTTCTTAATCAGCGATTCAAAGGTATTGTAGATATTCAGAGGTCGAACATCAATGTTATTCAGGACAGAACTATATATGAAGATGCTAGAATCTTCGCACCTAATCTTCATAGCATGGGGCTTATGAGCAGTCGCGATTTCGAAAATTACAACTCTCTTTTCGATCTTATGCTCTCGCTGGTGAATCCTCCCGATCTGCTTATCTATCTCAGGTCTTCAATCCCAAATCTTGTTTCTCAGATTCATAAGAGAGGAAGAGACTATGAGTCGGGGATAAGAATTGACTATCTGTCGGGGCTGAACAACCGCTACGAGGAGTGGATTGCCTCTTATAAGGATAGTAAAATATTGGTGATTGATGTTGACGAGAACAAGTTTGAAGACAGACCGGAAGATCTGAGCCTTGTTATCGATAAAATCGACGCTCTACTTCACGGTCTGTTTTAGGATATTTTATAATCTCTCTCCCTATTAGTTTCCTGCGCTTACCCTTGCAGCCTCATCGGTATTGTTAAGGTTCTTCCTTCTATAGGCCTTGCTCTGTCCGAATTTATAGGTGAATGAGATATTGAATCTTTGACTTCTGTAGTATGAACGGAATTTGTAGTCATCGAATACATTGTCTTTCATCTCTACTCTATTGATATTTGTTCTAAAGATATCTGTTACTAAGATTGACAAGAGTGCTTTGTTATCTAAAAATCCCTTTTTGAAGCCAGCATTAAATTCGCCTTGCGATTTTGCCTTGAAGTAGCCATATACATTTCCACTCTCATACCAACCACTAAACTCTAGTTTCATATTTTTTGGCAAGAGCACCATTGTGCTGAAATCTCCAGAAAAAGCTGTTTGTGAACCACGATAACTCTCTCTTTTAGTCACGTTATTGTAAACTCTCATATTTGTACTTAAGTATAGCCATTTTGTAATTGGAAATTCAGATAGAGAGAAGTTTAGACTAACATTCGACATTGTTCCAAAGTTTGCCCAAGTAATAATCTTAATTCCAGTAACATTGTCATAACTTGGTATTTGAGAAATCAATTTACTTGTGTAATCGTACATCAATGTGAAGTTGATGTGTTTCTTTACACCTAACGATAATGAAACAGCGTCGGTATATTGAGGATCAATTGAGGGATCACCTTTTGCTGCACTTGTAGCATCGATGAAGTAGCTTTGTGGTTGTACTTGCTCAAAGTTAGGTCTATTGATTCTTCTTGAATATGCTAGTCCCAATCTTAGATTTTTATTTGGGTTATAGTTAAAGTATAGAGTTGGGAATAGATCAACATAGCTCTTAGAGGTTACTGTATCTGCACTTATCCACTCTCCTTTCGCATTTGTATATTCTGCTCTTAATCCTCCTTTGATAGAAAATTTCTCATTGAACATATGCTCTACCGACGCATAACCAGCTAATATGTCTTCGTGGTATATGAAGTCTGTGCTCTTTGGTGCATTAGGCACCCAAGTACCAGAAGTCATGTCTAACCAGTCAAGATTGTTGTCTGTAGTGCTCTTTGCATATTTTGCACCTGTCTCTAATTTACTATTTTTCCAAAGCGGCTGCTCGTAATCGGCCTTAATGGATTTAATATTAATATATTGTGCTGACAGATTTTTAAATATAACTGGGATATTGCTTTCATTCCCATTAATATCTTTGTAGATATTGCTTTGGAATGCGATTCTACTCATATCATAATAATAGTAGTCTGCATTGATTGTCAACTCCTTATCTTTTGCAAATTTATGATTAAGATATGCATTTGCAGATAGGTTAGAGAATCCAAAGTCATTATCGATTTTTGTAGTAACATTGTGCTGAAGTGTTGAATTGCTGTTATAAAATTCGCTTCCAGTTGTTGGGTCGGACATCTCATAGTAGGTTCTCCACAAATTGCTAAGTACAAACCCAACTGTCGTCTTTTTATTGATGAAATAGTCGTGTGTAAGACTTAGGTTTTGCACCATTATTTCTCTGTCGAAATTGGTGTGGCTATAGATTGCTCTTCCATCGTTATAGAGTGTAGATGTATTAAATCGGTTCATTCCTTGGTGGTAGCGTGGAGCATAATTTATTGTAGTACTTGTCTTTTCGGATCTATAATTCATCATCATTGCAAAATCGCCTGAGTGGTAATATCTGTCGTAGTGAGACATATTGTAGGCAGCCTTTACTGTACCATTAATACCTTTCAAAAAGTTCTTTTTTGTTCGGATGTTGATGATTCCGCCCGAACCGGCAGCATCATATTTCGAAGAGGGGCGAGTTATCACCTCAATTTTATCAATCATCGATCCATCGGTTGAGCTCAACATTCCCTCTAGATCTGTCCCTGTCAAATTAGAAGGGCGGCCATCTATCCAAATCTGGACACTGTTTCCATTAAGCTTGATATTCCCATTAGGGTCGAGAGATACTCCTGGAGCTCGTCTTAAAAGTTCCATTGCTGTGCTTCCGTTAGTAGCAACTGCTTCTGAGACATTCATTACGATTTTATCTAATTTTTGCTCAATAACAGGAACTTTAGAAGTCAATACAGCTGCCTTTAATGTTTGCGAGTCTGCATTTAAAAAGATCTGTCCGATATTGAGATCGGTTACTTGATCTTTAACTGATAGTGCAAAAGTTGTGTCCTTGTAACCAATATAGGATACTTTTAATTTATAATCCCCTTTTGGAGGAAGGTTTAACTTAAACAGACCGTCGTCGCCTGAGGTTCCTGCTGTAATTACTTTTCCAGCTCCGTCGGTTACTATAACTGTTGCAAATGAGAGATTTCCCTTTGCCTCTTTGTCTATTATCTTACCTGTGATTGTGTTTTCGGGTTTTGCTACCAAACCTGCGCTTAAAGCAAAAATCATTAATCCTGTTAAAAGTGCAGATGTTAATCTTTTTTTCATACTCTTATTTTAGTCTTTTGTTTTTAGACGAAAGAGTAGAAAAAAAAGTTGCACCAACGATGCAACTTTCTCAATTTTTTCTTTTATAGCTTCTCGACACCCAGTAGATCTCGAATCTCTTGTTTTGCTTTTTTCCAGCGAGGTATGTCTATTTTCGGACCGATTACCTCTACCACTTTTGCTGCGACGATAGATCCAATGTCTCCGCACATTTTTAGTGACTGGCCTGTTGAGTGAGCATAAAGGAAACCTGCAGCATAGATGTCTCCAGCTCCTGTTGCATCTATTGTATCTGCCGGCCATGCCTCTATATAGTGATATTCGTCTCCACTCTTAATCATAGAGCCATCTTTTCCGATTTTTACAACAGCAACCTTGCAGAGCTTTGCAATCTCGTCTAATGCTTCGCGTGGTTGTTTCCCTGTGAAGACTTCGGCTTCGGTTTCGTTTGCGAAGACGATATCTACATAATTTTCAACAATATCGTGCAAAAAGGCTTCGTTAGATTCAACTACATTATAACTTGCCATGTCTAGCGAAATTACCATGTTATTCTCTTTCGCAAGCTCGACTGCTCTTCTTACTAGGTCTTGATTTTGCACCAAATATCCCTCAATGTGAAAATAGTCGTAGCCTTTAAACATCTCAATAGTCAGGTCTTCGGGAACTAGCTCAATAGCTGCTCCAAGATAAACTGCAAATGTCCTTTCGGCGTTTGGTGCTGTTATGAAAACCATTGCTCTACCAGAAGCTGCCTTACCTTTTAACAGGTTGGAGCAGATTCCGTTTCGGGCTTGGTCTGATTTGAAAAGAGAACCTAGTTCGTCGTCTCCCACTTTACCTATAAAGCCAGAGTTCATTCCTAAGACTGCTGTTCCTGTTATTGTATTTGCTGCCGATCCGCCCGCCACTAGCTGCACTCCCATGGGCTTAAGATTTTGCCAGATTTTGTCGCCAGTCTCTCTGTCGACGTGTTGCATGCTGCCTTTTGGAAGGTGATATTTATTCAATAAACTATCGTCCTGTAGGACAGCCAAAATATCGGTAAGTGCATTACCGATTCCTAGGATAGATTTCATTAAAGGAAATGGGTTGTTTTTCTAATTTGGTGCAAAGTTCTAATTTTTTTGTAGGTTTGCAAAAATTTAAAAAAGCAATGATAGTATGTAAGTCATTGTCAGAACTAGAGTCGGCTCTCGTTCCTTTTCGCTCTGGTAATGACATTGGATTTGTTCCTACGATGGGTGCTCTTCACAATGGTCACATATCTCTGGTGAAGACATCTAAAGAGAAGGCCTCAATTACGGTTGTGAGTATCTTTGTCAACCCAACGCAATTTAATAATCCCGATGACCTGGCTCGTTATCCGCGCACTGAGGATGCCGATTGCAGACTTTTGGGCGATGCTGGAGCAGATGTTGTCTTTATTCCCACTTATGAGGATATCTATCCTGTCGAAGATAACCGTCTTTTCGATCTTGGTGGTCTCGACTTAACTGGCGAAGGCCCTCGTCGACCTGGGCATTTTAATGGGGTTGCGAAGGTTGTCTCTCGTCTGTTCGATATTGTCCGCCCTCGTTATGCCTTTTTTGGTGAGAAAGATTTTCAGCAGTTAGCAATCATTAGATATATTACTAAACAGCTTGGTTATCCAATTGAAATCATCGGATGTCCAACTCTTCGCGAAAGCGATGGTCTGGCGATGAGTTCGAGAAATATGCTTCTTTCAAAAGAGCATCGTGCTGTGGCTCCATTTATATATGAGGTTTTATTCAAGGCATCACTTTTGAGAGACGACTACACTATTGATGAATTGCAGAGGTCAATTGTCGGGCAGATCAACTCTGAACCACTTCTTAAGGTTGAGTATGTGGAGATTGTTGATGCGGAGACTTTAAGGCCTGTCAAAAATTGGACTGATGCTGCAAACATTCAGCTTTGTACGGCTGTTTATGCGGGAGAGATAAGATTGATCGACAATATTAAACTGAAGTAAAATGTTATTAGAGATACTTAAATCAAAAATTCACAGAGCAAAGGTTACTGAGGCAAACTTGCACTACATTGGAAGCATCACTATCGACGAGGATTTGATTGATGCTGCAGGATTGTTTCCTAACGAAAAGGTTTCGATTGTAAATATTACTAATGGGGAGAGAATTGAGACTTACGTAATCAAGGGTGAGAGAGGTAGTGGTAAGATTGGAATTAATGGTGCTGCGGCTCATAAGTTTTCGGTTGGCGACCTTGTAATCATAATGGCTTATACTCAAATGACCCCTCAAGAGGCGATGGAGTTTAAACCAAAAGTGGTTTTCCCAGATTCTAATACTAACAAGATTATTGAATAATGTCTAAACTATACTCTGCGTTAAAATATATTGCTCTTTTGGCAATAGCTGGTGTTCTTCTATACTTCTCTTTCAAAGAGGTTAAGTGGGATGATTTTGTAGGGGGCTTATCGAGCTGTGACTTTCGTTGGATAACTGTATCGATGGTTATAAGTGTCGTTGCCTTTTATATTCGTGCTCTTAGATGGCGTCTGCTTATGCTTCCTTTAGACAAAAAAGTTACTCGCAGGGACTCTTTTCACGCTGTCAACATTGCCTATTTCACAAACCTTGCGATTCCTCGTGCGGGGGAGATTGCTCGTTGTGGTGTGATTACAAATAAGACTGGACTTGCTTTTGAGTCTGTTGCTGGGACTGTGGTGCTTGAGCGTAGTATCGATCTACTTTGTCTGATTCTAATCACCTTCTCTCTTGTCTTCTTCTCATGGGATCTTTTTGGTCATTTTATAAATCGTGAAATTGTTAGTGCATTGGGCGATAAGTTCTCAACTAATTTGATTTGGTTTGCTCTTGCGACATTCGCTGCTTTTGCAATTTTCTCATACATCCTTTACAAATATCGCTCAAGCCATCCGCTTTTAAGGAAATTGACAGACCTCGTTAAGGGTTTGATCAAAGGTCTGTTGACTGGTATTAAAATGAAGCAAAAATGGTTGTTTCTTCTTTACACTGTATTGCTTTGGGTTTGTTACTGGTTAATGAGCTGGACTACAATCATGGCTTTTCCGGCTGTTGCTGGTCTTGGTCCGCTTGACGCTCTATTTCTAATGATGGTTGGTGGTCTTGGCTGGGTAGTTCCTGTTCAAGGCGGGATCGGAGCCTACCACTTCATCATCAGCCTTGCTCTTGCCTCAGTTTATGGTATAACTCAAACTTCTGGTGTCATTTTCGCAACCATTTCGCATGGTTCGCAAACTTTCACGATGATTTTGTTCGGGGCAATCTCTCTGATCATTTTCAGTTTAGACAAAGCCCGAACCAAAAAGTCCATTCTGCAGTAAGCCTTTTTTGCATGCCTTTTCTGCATGCCTTTTCTGCATGCCTTTTCTGCATGCCTTTTCTGCATGCCTTTTCTGC
>JASDTB010000010.1:0-5409 GCA_041441455.1 Bacteroidales bacterium | reverse complement strand
CTCATTTTTTTTTGCACTTTAAATTTTCCTTTTTATCTTTGCACTCCCATTCGGGAAAACAAAAAAATCGGGGTGTGGCGCAGTTGGCTAGCGCACCTGCTTTGGGAGCAGGGGGTCCTCCGTTCGAGTCGGAGTACCCCGACAAAAAAGAGAGAGTTGAAAAACCCTCTCTTTTTTATTTTACAGGAACAGTAAAAAAGACCCTTGTCCCAATATTTTCTATACTTTCCACCTTTATCTCCCCTCCCATCCTCTTCACAAATTCACTACTCATCATCAACCCAAGACCTGATCCTTTCTCATTGTCTGTTCCTCTGCGAGTCTGATAACCATCTGATGTAAAAAGTCGATCAGCTACCTCTTTTGGCATTCCTATTCCATTATCAATAATTGATATCTCCATTAAGCTGTCACGTTTTTTTGACGACACTAATACTCGACCTCCCGATTTTGTGAACTTTATAGAGTTAGAGACAATATTTCTAATAATCAAAGAAAGAGCCTCACTATCAGCAAAAACTGTTGTACCATCTTTAACTTCATTGATTAATAAAATGTTCTTTTGTTGAGCAAGAGTCTTAAGCGGAGATAAAACAATTTCTACTAATGTACTTAAGTTAATTTGAGTAAGATTTAGTGCAACGTCTCCACGTTGGCTTCTTGCCCAAATTAACAGATTCTCCAATAACTCAAAAGTTGACTTTGACAATTTCGCTAGTTCAGAGATAATCTCTTTCTCCGACTCTTTATCTAATAAAGATGTATTCATCATCTCTGTAAGACCGGCAAAGGATCCAATTGGTCCTCTTAAGTCATGTGCAATAATTGAGAAATACATGTCCCTTGTTGCAACAAGCTTTCTTAGCTCCTCTTCTCTCTCCTTTTGCTCAGTAATGTCTGCCTGAATACCGACTGCCCTCAAAGGGTTACCATCTTTATCCCTTTTTACTACCATTCCCTTTGTTATCACCCACTTTTTACTCCCCTCTTTTGTCACAATTCTGTTAATCTGTTCATAAAACTCAGTCTCCCCCGAAATGTGTCTATTCCAATTATCTATCACATTAGGAAGATCTTCTTTATCTATAAATCTATACCATAAATTGGATAGTCCAGAGAGTTCTTCAGATGTATAACCAGACATTTTATACCAATTTTCGTTCAAATAGAGCTCTCCTGACTGGAAATTCCAATCCCAAAGAGCCTCATTTGCACTCTCTATTGCCATTTTTAGTCGAATTTCGCTACTTTTTAGCCTCTCAAGGTATTCTCGCCTTTCGAAAGAATTTGACAACACATTCGACACTGTTTTTAACAAAGCTAACTCCTCCTTTTCCCAGATTTTGTTTCTTTTGCACTCATCAAAGCCAATAAAACCATAAAAATTACCCTCAACAGTAATAGGATAAATAAGTATCGATTTTATCTCTTGAGGTTCCAAAACATCTCTGATATCTTGGGGAAGCTCAGAAATATTTTCCGAAAAAATAAATCCATTATTAAGTAATAACTCTTTCCAAGAAGGAATGATTTCGTAAGGAGTGTTCTGCAAAAGTTCAATTTGTGGTGTTATAAACTCATTACACCATTCGTATGTATTGCTAGTAATCTGATTACTGCTGTCATTCTCAAAAATATAGACTCTGCTTACACCTGTATGCTCTCCTACAATCTTTAGAATTGAATTTAATGATGCAGACAAATTGTATCCAGATCCCAATAATTGAGTTACATCTGATAGAACTTTCTGCTGATTAAACAGATATTCTGATCTTCTTAGTGTCTCAATCTGATTTGTAATATTTGTAGCCGAAAAGAAAAGGTATTCAATACCACTAAGTTTTATAATAGCCGATTTGCAAATACATGTTATCTGACTCTTATCTTTTTTAGTTAATGATACCTGATAATTATCTAAAGCACCTCTTTTTAATTTTTTTATAAATTCTGCCCGATTGTATTCAAATCCAATGAATCCAACCTCCCTTGACGAAAATCCAACAACCTCTTCTTTCTCATAATCAAGTTCTTCTAAAAATCTTTGGTTTACATCAATATACTTTCCCTTTTCAATCGTTGAAATTGACATCATCGAATTGCTTAGATCAAATGCTTCAAAAAATCTTTCTCTGGGTAAGTTGTAGATCTTGTGAAGTATATATTTTTTGTTTTCAATGTCAACAATAGATGAGTAAGCTTCTATTGGCAAATATCTTAACATATTATCAATCAGCGGAATTGAAAAAACTATCTCCCCTTTTGATACTATTTCTTTTAAAACATCATCAATCTTGAAGCTATACTCTTCAGGAAAAATACTTTTAATATTTTTATTAAAAAATACTGAGTTATCGTAACCGGTCTTTTCAGACATCATATCATTGATATCTAATATACTACCAAATTTGTCGGTAAGTACATAGATGCTTGTTTCATTTAGTCCCTCAAGCTTTTTCAAGAAATTTTCACTTTTCATACAAAATTTCTAAATATTAATATATTTGGGCGAATCTAAAATGTAATATTATGTCAGTTTACGTACCGGAAGGTTATACAAATATTTTGTATAACATAGAAAACACACAAAAGGGAATAAAGTTGGTAAAGGACATGTTTCAGACCAACTTATCTGCTCAATTAGTACTATTGAGAGTTACTGCTCCTATGATTGTTATGAAGGGAACAGGGTTAAATGATGATTTGAATGGGATTGAAAGACCTGTTACATTTCCGGTAAAAGACATGAATGAGAATCCGGCGGAGGTGGTGCACTCTTTAGCTAAATGGAAAAGGCTTAAATTGTGGGAGATGGGAACAGAGCCTGGGAGAGGTATTTATACAGATATGAATGCAATCAGGCCAGATGAGGTAATGGATAATATTCATTCTATTTATGTTGACCAATGGGACTGGGAAAAGGTAATTGATGAGGGAGATAGAAACCTTGACTTTTTAAAAGCAACAGTCAGGAGAATCTATGAAGCAATTAGAGTTACAGAAAACAGAATTTATGTAGAATATCCTCAAATTAAACCGTTTTTACCAGAAAAAATCTATTTTATTCACTCCGAAGAGCTGCTTAAAATGTACCCTGATCTAAGCCCAAAAGAGAGAGAGAATGAGATCACTAAAAAGCATAAAGCTGTGTTTGTGATAGGAATAGGCCACGAACTTTCTGATGGTAAGTCGCATGATGGAAGAGCTGCTGACTACGACGATTGGAGCACTATAAACGATGATGGATACTTTGGATTAAATGGAGATCTTCTACTTTGGAATCCAGTTTTAGAGAGCTCTTTCGAAATTTCCAGTATGGGAATAAGGGTAGATATCGGAGCTCTGAATAGACAGCTAAAATTGAGATGCCAAGAAGAGAAAAAGAGTCTTTATTTTCATAGACTTTTACTCGAAGGAAAACTTCCATTCACAATTGGGGGAGGTATCGGCCAATCCAGATTATGCATGTTTCTACTTCGTAAATGTCATATTGGAGAAATCCAGTGTAGCGTTTGGACGCAAGAAATAATAGACGATTGCAAGAAAAACGGAATAGAGCTTATGTAAAAAAAGGGGGACATTGAATCCCCCTTTTTCGTTATTTAGAGCCGAAGTTTTTCATAAATTGAACCCTTTCAAATTTATCTGGGTTCTGTATATTTTTATAATTTAACTTTCCTCTGAACTCATCTACAGAGTTTAAACCCTGTTTATCCATAAATAGCTGAATATCTTCTAATGCGTGAACTATTACATCAGCACCCTCTTTGTATAAGGCAGTACACATCTGAACTGTTTTTGCTCCAGCTAATATCTGCTTGATTGCTGTAGTTCCATTGTGAATGCCTGTACTAGCAGAAAGATCAATATTGTTTACTAAAGACGAAATAATTGCCATCCATCTTAGCTCTTTAACATACTCTTCTGAATGTGAAAAGGCATCAGATGGTATTAATCTAAGGTTGCTAATATCAATATCTGGTGTGTACAGTCTGTTAAACATAACAACACCCTTAGCTCCATACGCTTTTAGATTCTCTGTAAAGCCAGGTAAATTGGTAAAGTTATTTGCAATTTTTACGGCTACTGGAATCTTTACTGATGAAGATACTCTCTTTACTACATTAAGGTACTGAGATTCTATCTCTTCGCTCTTTTTGTGGATATCGAGAGGGAGCGTATAAAGATTTAGCTCAAGTCCGTCAGCTCCTGCAGCTTCTATCTTTTTTGCAAAGTCTGTCCACTCTCCTAAGCTATAGCAATTGATACTTGCAATAACTGGTACATTTACTAATGCTTTGGTATCGTTTACTAATTGGAGATATTTATCCAGAGAATTTTGTTTGAGATAGAAATGTAAATAGTCCGATGATTCGGGATAATTCATCGATTGCTCTTCAAGAAACAGTGCCTCATTTGAGATCTGTTCCTCAAACAATGATTTTAGAACTATTGCTCCTACTCCTGCTCTGGCAAAAGATAACACTTTATCTTTTTGCGTTGTCAAGCCCGAACTTGCCGCCATCACGGGATTGTTCAGCTTTAATCCCATATAATTTACTGACAGACTCATAGTTTTATGTTTTTAGATTTTTTCTAATACTTTTCTTAAGCTTACCTTTTCGTAAATGATCGATTTGAGGTCAGCTATTGGAACTCTCTCTTGTTTCATTGTGTCACGATATCTTATTGTAACACAATTGTCTTCTAGTGATTGGTGGTCTACTGTAACGCAGAATGGTGTTCCAATTGCATCTTGTCTGCGATATCTCTTTCCAATACTATCTTTTTCGTCGTATTGACATGCGATGTCAAACTTGAAATCATTCATTATCTCTCTAGCTTTCTCAGGAAGACCATCTTTTTTAATTAATGGTAGTACAGCTAGTTTAATCGGAGCCAATATTTCTGGAAGTCTTAATACAACTCTCTCTTCGCCATTCTCTAATTTCTCTTCGCAATACGCAGATGAATAAACAGCAAGGAAAGTTCTATCTAATCCAATTGATGTCTCTACTACGTATGGAACATAACTTTCATTTGTTTCAGGATCGAAATATTGAATTTTTCTACCAGAGAATTTTTGGTGAGATCCTAAGTCGAAATCAGTTCTCGAGTGGATTCCCTCAAGTTCCTTGAATCCAAATGGAAATTCAAACTCAATATCTGCTGCTGCATTTGCATAGTGAGCCAACTTTTCATGATTGTGGAAACGATATTTGTTGTCACCTAATCCAAGTGCTTTATGCCATTTTAACCTTGTCTCTTTCCAGTGTTCATACCATTTCATCTCCTCTCCTGGTCGAACAAAAAACTGCATCTCCATTTGTTCAAATTCACGCATTCTGAAAATAAATTGTCTCGCAACAATTTCATTTCTAAATGCTTTCCCGATTTGAGCAATTCCAAAAG
>JASDTB010000009.1:0-33051 GCA_041441455.1 Bacteroidales bacterium | reverse complement strand
TAAACAAAAAAACCAGGCATTCGCCTGGTTTTTTATTCTTTTGCGGTGAGGGGGGGATTCGAACCCCCGGAACCCTTACGAGTTCGGCAGTTTAGCAAACTGCTGGTTTCAGCCACTCACCCACCTCACCAGTCAGCGGCAAACCGCAAAAGGACTGCAAATATACTAATTCTTTTTTATTGACAAAATAATATGTTTGCGTAGGGGTATAATCGCTTTACTTAGCTTGTGGCTTTGCGATGTTTTCTCTCATGTCGGTATCAGCTTGTATATTGCGAAGCTTGTAGTAGTCCATAATACCTAGATTGCCTGAGCGGAAGGCTTCTGCGATTGCAAGTGGAATCTGTGCTTCTGCTTCGATCACTTTTGCTTTTGCCTCTTGTGCTTTAGCTTTCATCTCTTGTTCAATAGCTACCGCCATTGCTCTTTTCTCTTCGGCTCTTGCTTGTGCAATGTTTTTGTCGGCATTTGCTTGGTCCATTTGTAGAACTGCTCCGATATTTCTTCCGATGTCGATGTCTGCGATGTCGATTGAGAGAATTTCAAATGCTGTTCCTGCATCTAAACCTTTTTCTAATACTACTCGTGAGATTGAATCTGGGTTTTCTAGAACTGATTTATGTGATTCAGCAGAACCAATACTTGAAACGATACCTTCGCCTACTCTGGCTAATACTGTCTCTTCGCCTGCTCCTCCAACAAGTTGTTTAATGTTTGCTCTAACTGTAACTCTTGCTTTTGCAATCAGCTGAATTCCATCTTTTGCAACTGCTGTAACAGGAGGTGTGTTGATGACTTTTGGGTTTACAGACATTTGTACTGCCTCAAAAACGTCGCGTCCTGCTAAATCGATCGCAGCTGCCATCTTGAAGTTTAGTGCGATGTTGGCTTTGTCTGCAGATATTAGGGCGTTTACTACATTTGGTACATTTCCTTTTGCAAGATAGTGAGCTTCAAGTTCGTTTGGATTGAGTTGTAACCCAGCTTTAGTTCCTGTAATCATTGCCATTACAATTGTTCCTGGAGGAACTTTTCTCCAACGCATCAGAACAAGTTGAATTAACGAAATTTTTACGTCAGATATCAATGCCTGAAACCAAAGGGTTACGGGGAAGAACCATAGCAGAATGATAAGTCCAACAAGGGAGATACCAATCCACATAAGATAAATTGTCATGCTTTCCATAATATGTTATTTAGATTTTGTGACTATAATTTTTGAATGGTCAATTTCGGCGATTGTAATTGGTGTTGAAGGTTGTATTAGCCCCTCTTGACTAATTACCTCTGCATCTGTATTCCCAAATCTAGCTTTTCCAGATGGGTTTAATCTGCTGATAGTAACTCCATTATCACCTATGTTTAGATCTGAAGTCTCTTGTTTTAACTTTTCTGTTATTGTCTCTTTTAGAGTTATTTTTTTCCAAGTATCCGACCTTAATACTAGCCAGATAATTATTGATGTTACTAATATCTCTCCTCCAAGAGTATATAAACCTATTGTTTTTCCAAATTCATAAAAAGAGTAGGCAATTGACCCTAATACGCTTAAAAGTCCTAAAATACCAGGAATCCCAAAACCTGGAATAATGAGCATTTCTACTATAATAAGTATTAGCCCAATGACGAACAGTGTAATT
Source organism: Bacteroidales bacterium (assembly GCA_041441455.1). Lineage (GTDB taxonomy): Bacteria > Bacteroidota > Bacteroidia > Bacteroidales > UBA932 > JAFIHK01. The sequence continues at coordinate 31,411 of JASDTB010000009.1, read as the reverse complement.
ACTAGTTCCATATATTATTCACTTTTGATTTCTTCCAGAGTAGTGTCTTTGACTCCTGAATCCTTAAGGATCGTTTCAAGTTTTTCTGCTTCGCTTCTTGAAGTGAAAGGACCTATGAAGTAGATAGTCTTATTGTTTATTACTCTTTTTGCAATGTCTTTCTCTGTGCTGTTCTTAATTGCTTCCATTGCAACATTTGTTATTCCATCAGGAAATCCGCTGATTTTAATCTGGTAACGGATCTCTTTTTTCTGTTTCTCTTCGAGTGATGAGGCTTCTCTAAGTGAAACAGTCTCTCTATTACTGTAAGCTACAATCAGAGCAGAGGGAAATCCTGATCTTTTAGCAAAGGCTAATCCCTCTTTTGCTTCGGCCATTGTGTAAAACTGACCAGCAGTATATAAAAACTTCCCTGTCTTTGTTCTAGTTTCAAAGATAGGAGATAATCCTTTAAGTTGTTTAGATTCTGCTTTTTTAGAGATTAAAAAAAGTTGAATTCGGTAAACTAATCCGTCTGGAATAGTCTGGTCGGGTGCAAAAATAGCTTTGTCTCCCTTTTTTAATTGATAATCGAATACTACTTCGGGTTCTTTGATTATCAAATTGTTTAGTACAATGGCTTGTGCCTTTTTGGGAATAAATTCCTGGGCAGTGTTAGTCGTATCGTTGTTTGTGGAGGGTTTTGTCTCGGTTCTTGGAATAAGAACTCCTTTGCTAAAGAAGTCCATTTCGCTCTTTTGAACCTTTTGATTTGTAGCTCGTAGTTCTTGCTGTTTTTCAAAAATATCTCGTTCTCTTTCAGAAATTGTCCTAATAATTAGCTGTTTATCAGCCTCGCTTGATAGTGTCTGAAGTAACTGTCTTGACTCTTTTAGCTCTTTTTCTATCTTTTCGATATCGGTTTGAATTCTCCTCACTTGATTAACTAGCATCGAGTACTCTTCTGACCCTTCTACAACAGGTCTTTTCTTTGATACATTCGTCCCGTTTGCAATTTGTTGGGCTACTGTTTCCATAGATGCTATTTGAGCGATTTCTTCAAGATTAGAAATTGATCTTCTAAGTGGGATGTTGTCGAACTCTAGTTTGTATATTGTTAGCTTATCTGTACCTTTTGATTTTCTGTTAGATGAAAGAAAAGTATATTTTCCATCGTCACTGTTTAAATATAACAGGTCGTCGAATGGCGTAGAATAGGGGAAACCTAGATTTTGTGGAAACGACCAAGATGATGTATTGTCATCCCATTTGCTTACATAGACATCAAAGCCTCCAACTCCAAAGAGGCCGTTTGATGAAAAGAAGAGCTCTTTTCCATTGGAGCTGAGTACTGGAAGAATTTCGTCAGCAGGTGAGTTGACAAGCTCGAGATTTTCTGGGGAGCTCCATCTACCATCATCGAGTTTTGTTATGAAGTATATGTCAGATCTGTTTGTCTTATCAACTGCAGAGAAGTATATTCTTTTGTCTTTATCGTTATATACAGCGTAACCTTGAAATGTTCCTGTAGTTTTAAGTCCGCCAATTTTATCGGGTAGTTTTATCCATTTTCTTCCGTTTTCAAAATTGTAATTCAGGAAGAAATCTACATAGGGAACCTCTGCCGATCCCAGAACCTTTGGTGTTGAAGCAAAGCTCAACATGTTTGTTCCGTTTTCGCACTTCGCTATCAAAGAGAGAATTTCACGATGATAATTTGTATCTGAAGATTCCGAAATAATCTCTTTGTATATGCCAGCAGCCTCTTTAAAACGATAACTCTTCCTTAGCTCTTCGGCCTTGGAAAATTTTCTGTCGATACTGCCGGTCTGACCAACAACAAGGCTACATGCTAGCATGAAAAACGGGAGTAATAAGACAGACTTATTCATACGCTATTTAATAATGAGTTAACAAAAGTACGAATTTCTTTATATTTTGTGAAAAAATACTACTTTTGTGTTCTATTTTCCGTAAGAAATATATAATTAAAACTGAATATTCCATGCAAAGTAAAGGCGCCATTCGTTTAGTGGCTATTTTGATCGCCCTGGCTTGTTTGTACCAGCTCTCTTTTACCTGGGCAACAAGGCATCAAGAAGGAAAAGCGAAAGCTTATGCGGAAAAAGCTGTTCAGGCTGAGCAGTCTTCTCCTTCGTTTAAAAGTGTATCCGATTTGGATAAAGCGTTTTATCTAGACTCTCTACGCTCACAAAAAGAGAGATTTTACATCGATTCAATAACTGCAGAAAAGGTTTACCTTGGATTTACTTACAAAGAGATCAAGGAGAAAGAGATCAATCTTGGTCTTGACCTTAAAGGTGGTATGAACGTTATGTTGGAAGTGAAAGTTGCAGACTTGGTAAATTCACTTGCTGAAAACAATCAATCACCTCAGTTTACTGCTGCGATGAAGATGGCCCAAGATAACATGGCTAGTTCAAGAACAGATTTCATAACTCTGTTTGCTGAGGCTTGGGAAAAGGTGGCACCTGGTCAAAGATTGTCTCAGATTTTCGGTACTTACGAAATGAGAGATAAAATCAAACCTGAAACTTCTAATGAAGATGTTATCAAGGTAATCAGGGAGGAAGCTGAAAGTGCAATTGCAAACTCTTTCAACGTTCTTAGAAATCGTATTGACAGATTTGGTGTTACTCAACCTAATATTCAAAAGATTGGAAATACTGGTAGAATTCTAGTTGAACTTCCTGGTGTTAAGGAGCCTGAACGTGTTAGAAAACTTCTTCAAGGAACAGCTTCTTTGGAATTCTGGGAAACTTACGAAAATCAAGAGATCTATCCATTCTTGATGGAGGCTAACAAAGCTGTCAAGATGGTTATCGAAACCGGTGTAGTAGCTGTTGCCGATACAAATAAAGTTGCTGATAGCACTCTTGTTGCTGCTGCAACAACTCCAGCAACAACTCCAGCAGCGACTCCTGTTGCTGATGCAAAAAAAGATTCGTCAGATAAAGCTAAGGCTGATTCTGCTGCCGCTACTGAACTACTTGGTCAAATCTCAGGAAAAGACAGTTTATCGAACGAACAATTGACATTCGCGAAAGAGAATCCTCTATTTGCAGTTCTAAATCCAAATATTGCTCAAGGTCAAATTATCCCTGGAGCTTGTATTGGTAGAGCTCATTATAAAGATACTGCTAGAATTGGTTATTGGTTGAGACTTCCTCAAGTTAAGGCAGTTCTTCCTAATGACTTAAGACCTATGTGGTCAGTTAAGGCTATCGATCCTTCAAATGTTGTCTATGAGTTGATTGCGATTAAAGCTAATACAAGAGATGGTAAGGCTCCGCTTGATGGTGGTGTTATTACTGATGCTAGCAAATCATTTGGAAACACAGGTGGTAGTCCAGAGGTTGACATGAGTATGAATGCTGAAGGCGCAAGAATATGGGCTAACATGACATCAAATAATATTGGCAAATGTATTGCTATCGTTCTTGATGGAATGGTTTACTCTTATCCTAGAGTTAACTCAGAAATTACTGGTGGTAGATCTCAGATTACTGGAAACTTTACTATCCAAGAGGCAGAAGACTTAGCAAACGTTCTTAAGTCAGGTAAGCTACCAGCTCCAGCTAGAATTGTTCAAGAGGCTGTTGTTGGACCAACTTTAGGTAGCGAGTCAATCAATGCTGGTCTTATATCATTTGCACTTGCATTCCTATTGGTTCTTATATACATGGCGTTCTTCTACAACTATGCTGGTCTTGTTGCTAACGTAGCATTATTATGTAACGTTCTATTCTTGTTTGGTGCTCTAACTTCATTTGGTGCTGTTCTTACATTACCTGGTATTGCTGGTATCGTCCTTACTCTTGGTATGGCAGTGGATGCAAACGTTATTATATATGAGCGTATCAAGGAAGAGCTTCGTGCTGGTAAGGGTCTTAGATTAGCGATTACAGATGGATATAAAAATGCTTATTCTGCGATTGTCGATGGTAACTTAACAACAATTATTACAGGTGTTATTCTTGCTATCTTCGGTTCTGGTCCGGTTCAAGGTTTTGCTACAACTCTAGTAATAGGTATTCTTACTTCACTAGTAACCTCAATCTTCATTAGTCGTTTGATTTTTGAAAGAAGATTAAATAAGAACAAACCTATCTCTTTTGATAATAAGTACACAAGAGATTTCTTACATAACACAAAGGTTGATTTTGTTCACTTAAGAAAATATGCTTATATATTCTCTATTTCAGTTACAGTAATTGGTCTTGCATTTATCTTTACAAAAGGATTTAGCTATGGTGTTGATTTTACTGGAGGTAGAACTTATGTTGTAAGATTTGATAAAGATGTAACCTCATCGGAAATTAGAGAGGCTGTATTTAAAGAGTTCAACGAAGGTATCGAGGTTAAACAGTTTGGTGGCGAAAGTCAAATGAAGATCACTACTAAATATATGATCAATGATAACTCTCCTGAAACTGATAAAATTGTTGACGAAAAGTTATATAACGCTTTAAAGACATACTTTGCGTCTCCACTTACTTTTGAAGAATTTACCTCAACTACAGATAATCCAAACGGTATCATCAGTTCTGAAAAAGTCGGTCCTACAATCGCCGATGATATTAAGAGAGATGCCGTTATAGCGATTGTCCTTGCTCTATTTGCAATCTTCTTGTACATTGCAGCAAGATTTAGAAACTGGTCTTGGGGTCTTGGTGGATTAGTTGCTCTACTACATGATGCTATCTTTGTAATAAGCTTCTTCTCAATCTTCTCAGGTATTCTTCCATTCAGTTTGGATATCGATCAAACATTCATTGCTGCAGTACTAACAATCATCGGTTACTCAATCAATGACAGCGTGGTAATCTTTGACAGGATTCGTGAGTATAGAACTTTATATCCAAAAAGAGATTTAGTATCTAATATAAATGAAGCTCTTAACAGTACATTGTCTAGAACTTTAAATACCGGAGGTACAACTCTAGTAACAATGTTGGCTATTGCTATCTTTGGTGGTGAAGTTATCAGAGGTTTCTCTGTAGCTCTAATCGTAGGTATTTTAATTGGTACTTATTCATCTATATTTGTTGGAACTCCAATCGTTTACGACTTCTATAGAAGAAAAGAGGCAAAGAAGATCAAAGAGTAGTTCTTACATAAATAATATTTAAAAACTCGCCAAAAAATGGCGAGTTTTTTTGTTTTGTAGCTTATTTATTACAACTTTGTATATAAAAATAAAAAATCATAACAATATGGAACTTCCTTTTGCAGAATCCTTTAAAATTAAAATGGTAGAGACCATTAAAAAGAGTACTCGTGAAGAGCGAGAGCGTTGGATAAAAGAGGCTAAATATAACCTGTTCAACTTAAAGAGTGACTATGTATTCATAGATCTTTTAACAGACTCTGGCACTGGTGCAATGAGTGACAAACAGTGGGCAGCGATGATGGAGGGTGATGAAAGCTATGCTGGAGCGAGGTCTTATTATAATTTAAAGAATAGTATTAGTACTATTACAGGTTTCGAATATTTCCTGCCAACACATCAAGGTAGAGCCGCAGAAAATGTTCTTTTTTCGGCTTTAGTTAAAGAGGGTGATATAGTTCCTGGAAACTCGCATTTTGATACGACAAAAGGTCATATTGAGTTCAGAAAGGCACATGCGGTTGACTGTACTATTGATGAAGCAAAAGTGACTAATCTGGAGGTACCTTTTAAGGGTAATTTAGATATTGCCAAACTTGAAAAGGTATTGTCTTCAAATCCTAAAGAAAAGATCCCATTTATAGTGATAACTATCACTAACAACACAGCAGGTGGCCAGCCAGTCTCTATGGAGAATATAAAAGCAGTGAGTGCTGTTGCTAAAAAATATGGGATAAGAATTTTATTTGATTCTGCTCGTTTTGCGGAAAATGCCTATTTTATTAAAAAACGTGAATCTGGTTACTCAGATAAATCTATAAAAGAGATTTGTAGAGAAATTTTTAGTCATGGTGATTTTATGACAATGTCATCTAAAAAGGATGCAATTGTCAACATGGGAGGATTCATAGGATTCAGACATGATGAAGATTTTAGAGCGTGTCAAATGTACAATATTATGTTTGAAGGATTTATTACTTATGGTGGTATGTCTGGAAGAGATATGAATGCTCTTGCTCAAGGTTTAGATGAAGGAACAGAGTTTGAGTATCTAGAGACCAGAATTAAACAGGTAGAGTATCTAGGTAAAAAACTTGATGAGTATGGTATCCCATATCAAAGACCTGCAGGTGGCCACGCAATTTTTATTGATGCAAAGAAAGTATTAACAAATGTGCCTAAAGAGGAATTTGTTGCTCAGACATTAGGTATTGAGCTATACTTGGAGGCTGGAATTAGAGGTGTAGAGATTGGTGCCTTACTTGCAGATAGGGATCCAGAGACACGAGAGAATAGATACCCTGAATTAGAATTATTGAGACTTGCAATTCCAAGAAGAGTATACACAAATAATCATATAGATTATATTGCCGCAGCTTTGAAGAATGTTTTTGATAGAAGAGAGTCTATAAAAGGCGGATATAGAATAGTTAAGGAGCTTCCTATCATGCGTCACTTTACAGTTGAGCTAGAACCTGTGAAGAGATAAGATAAGTTGCTTATTTAGAGCGTTGTCTAGCTCTGTATAGAAAATTATTTTATAAACAAAAGAAAATAAGGCACTTACAACATGGTTGTGAGTGCCTTATTTCTATGTAAAACCAGTTTATGTGCAGAAAATATACTTAATTTTGCATCGAAAAGGTTATTAGTTGTGGGTATGGTCGGTAGGAGGTCATGATTTTAAAAAGTCGAAATCGAAGAAGGGGGGTTCTGAGATTTTTAGTTAAAGGGTTATCTTTTTATATTTCTTTTCCTACCGGCTCTATCCTTTTTCAAAGGAACTTCATCTTCCCAAATTAAAGAAAAATCCAATTGTTTTTGCTCAAGGTTAGATTTCTCAACTTTGATTTTTATTTTTTTACCTAGGAAGAAAACAACTCCAGTTCTTTTTCCTGTAAGCGTATAACTCTCTTCATTGAATACTAAATAGTCCTCTTTAATCTCTCTTAGGGATATTAATCCTTCAATTTTAGTCTCCTCAAGCTCTGCAAAAATACCCCACTCTGTAATTCCAGAAACCGATGCTTCATAGATATTTCCAATTTTATCTTGCATATACTCTACCATCTTGTATTTGATACTTGCTCTTTCTGCTTCGCTTGCAAGTTGTTCTCTTTCAGAAGAGTGCTTACATAAATCCTCGTAAAGACCTTTGTCTGCTGATTTTCCTTTATCCAGATAGTGTTCAAGAAGTCTATGTACCATCATGTCCGGATATCTTCGGATTGGTGAGGTAAAGTGTGTATAATAGTCGAAAGCAAGCCCGTAATGCCCAATATTGTCAGTTGAATATCTTGCTCTAGCCATAGATCTAAGCGCCATTATTTCTATAGCTCCGTTATATGGTGTCTCTCGAACTTTTTCTAACAGTTTATTAATTCCTTTAGATAAATCTCTTGCCTCATTTGAACATTTTAATTCAAATCCAAAATGTTTGATAAATGTACGAAGCGTGTTGATTTTGTCTAAATTAGGCTCTTCGTGTATTCTATATACAAATGTTTTTGCCTTTTTAGCGTCTCTTTTGGCAATAAATTCAGCCACCTCTCTGTTTGCTAGAAGCATAAATTCTTCAATCAACCAGTTTGAATCCTTTGAGACTTTGCTATAAACATTAATTGGCTTCCCATTCTCGTCAACTTCAACTTTCATTTCTGGTCTTTCGAAGCTTATTGCTCCTTTCTTGAATCGATCTTCACGTAAAAGTGATGCAAGTTGATGAAGTTTTAAGACCTCATCCTTTAGTCTTCCCTCCTTTGTCTCAATTACTTGTTGGGCTTCGTTATAGTCGAATCTATAATCTGACTCAATTACCGTCTTCCCAAACCATCTAGCTACAACCTTGCCCTTTTCTGTGATTTCAAAAACTGCTGAAAAACAGAGTTTCTCTTCATTTGGCCTCAGTGAACATAGCCTGTTTGAGAGTTTCTCGGGAAGCATTGGGACAGTTCTGTCTACTAGATAAACTGAAGTTGCTCTATCGGTTGCCTCTTTGTCAATGATTGAGCCTGGTTTTACATAGTGAGTCACATCTGCAATATGAACTCCTACTTCCCAATTACCGCTATCTAGTTTTCGGATAGATAATGCGTCATCAAAGTCTTTTGCATCGGTTGGATCTATCGTAAAGGTTGTTACTGCCCTAAAATCTCGTCTGCTTTTTATATCTGCTTGAGTTATTTGGTCGGAAATTTTTTCTGCCTCTTGTTCTACGTATTTTTCAAATTTATAAGGAAGTCCAAATTCTGTGAGTATAGCGTGCATTTCGGTGTCGTTTTCACCAGGCTTTCCTAGGATGTCAATGATTCGCCCTATTGGCTCATTTGATTTTCTTGGCCACTCTTGAATAATTGCAGCGACTTTCAATCCGTTGTATTGTTTTAGATCCTCTGCATCTGCTATACGAATATCGTATGGCATATTTCTGCTTTCGGTGATAACCCAAGCGTTATTCCCAGCTATTTGGAGTACTCCGATATATGGTGTTTCTGAACGTTTAACTATTGCAACAACCTCTCCCTCTTGTCGTTTTGTACCCCCTTTTTTAACTGTAACGGCAACATTTACGATGTCGTTGTGAAGTGCTCCTCTAAGCTTTCTTGAACTTACAAAGATATCTTCACTAAAACCATCTCTGATTATGAAAGCGTATCCCTCTCTTGTCATACTTACCTTTCCAGTAACTTCTTCTCTTACTGATTTTTGTGATTGTGAGTGAGCTTTATTAAACTTTGAAGCGCTTTCTCTGTTTTTCTTTTTGTGCATATTTGTATAAATTTGCCGGAATTCTGTTTGCAACAAAATTAACTATAATTATCGAACAAGCACTAATCAATAATATTATGATGAACAAGAAGGTACTGTTAATGATCCTCGATGGTTGGGGAGAAGGGAAAAAAGATTCGACTAATGTGATTTACACTCAGGGCGAACCGAACATTGAAAAGATTAAAAAGGCATATCCATATTCATTCTTATCGGCAAGTGGCGAGGACGTAGGTCTTCCAGATGGTCAGATGGGAAACTCTGAAGTTGGCCATTTAAATATTGGAGCTGGAAGAATTGTATACCAAGATTTGGTAAAGATTAACCTAGCATGTAGAAATAATAAGCTATTAGAGAATCCTGAAATCAAAGCGGCTTTGGAATATTCTGTAAAGACTGGTGCTGCACTACATTTTATGGGTCTTGTGTCTGATGGTGGTGTGCATAGTTCTCTTGAACATTTGAAAGCATTTGTCAAGACAGCAAATGATTTTGGTGTGAAAAATATTTTTATCCATTGTTTTATGGATGGACGTGATACTGATCCAAAAAGTGGAGCTGGCTTTATAGAGGATTTGCAAGCCCATTTAGAGTCCAATGGAGGTAAAATTGCTTCAATTATCGGTAGATATTACGCAATGGACAGGGATAAGAGATGGGATAGGGTGAAAAAGGCTTATGACCTAATTGTAAATGGAGAGGGAGAACATTTTACTAATCCTGTATCAGCAGTTAAATCTTCTTATGAAAAAGATGTCACAGATGAATTTATTGCTCCAATGGTTGCTGTTGATGGAAATGGGGCACCAATTGGAAAGCTTAATGAGAATGATGCAGTGATTTTCTTTAATTTCCGTAACGATAGAGCAAGAGAATTGACCCATGTTTTAACTCAAGAAGATATGTTGGAGCAAAACATGAAGAAAATGAATTTATATTACTGCTGTTTAACTCCATATGATGATAAATTTAAAGGATTACATATACTATTTGATAAGGACAATGTAAGTAATACTCTTGGAGAGATTGTTTCAAAAGCAGGAAAAAGTCAATTGAGGATAGCAGAAACTGAGAAATATGCTCACGTTACATTCTTTTTCTCGGGTGGTAGAGAACAGGTCTTTGAAAATGAAAAGAGGGTACTCGTAAACTCACCAAAAGTTGCAACATATGATCTTCAGCCAGAGATGAGTGCCTTAGAGGTAAAAGAGTCTTTGTTAAAAGAGATTAAAGAAGGAGGTCACGATCTAATAGTTTTAAACTTTGCAAATGGCGACATGGTTGGTCACACAGGAGTATACGAAGCGATAAGAAAAGCAGTTAAGACTGTTGATGAATGTGTAGCTGAAATCGTTCCTGTTGCACAAGAATTCGGGTACACAATATTAATAACAGCCGATCATGGAAACGCTGATAATGCAGTTAATTCTGATGGTAGTCCTAATACGGCTCATTCACTAAATCCAGTACCATTTATTGTTGTTGACAAAGAAATTAAAGAGGTTAAAAATGGAATTCTAGCGGATATCGCTCCGACAATTCTTAATCTAATGGGTATTGAAAAGCCAGAAGAGATGTCTGGTAAATCATTAGTCATGTAATTTTAAACTCTTTAACTCATACAAAATGTCATTTGTCCATTTACACGTCCATACTCAATATTCGATACTGGACGGAGCTGCTCCTATAAAAAAACTGTTTGAAAGAGCTAAGTCCGACAAACAGCTGGCTTTGGCAATTACCGATCATGGTAATATGTACGGAGTTAAAGATTTCTTAAAGACTGCTAAGAAATATCCTGAGGTAAAACCAATTGTTGGATGTGAATTCTACGTATCCAAAGAGGGTCGTTTTTTAAAAAGAGGTAGAGAAGATCAAAGTAGCTATCACTTGATTTTATTAGCGAAAAACATCAGGGGATATAAAAACCTGATCAAACTTACCTCTTATGCATTTATCGAAGGTTATTATTACAAACCAAGAATTGACCGAGAGCTGCTAGAAAAGTATGGCAGTGATTTGATTTGTTCTAGTGCCTGCTTGGCCGGAGAGGTTTCTAGGGCAATAGCTGCTGATAATATAAGCGATGCAGAAGAGACTATCGTATGGTATAAAAACCTTTTTGGGGAAGACTATTATTTAGAGCTTCAACGACATAAAACTGATTTACCAGGAGCAGATACTGAAGTTTACCCTCTTCAAGAAAAGGTGAATAAGAAGATCTTGGAACTCGCTGCCAAACATGGAGTAAAATGTATTGCAACAAACGATGTTCACTTTGTGGCTCCGGAAGATTGCGAAGCGCATGATAGACTTATCTGCTTAACTACAAATGCCGATTATGATGATCCTGACCGTTTAAGATATACAAAACAGGAGTATCTTAAGACTCAGGACGAAATGGCAGAAATCTTTTCTGATGTACCATTTGTAGTTGAAAATACAGTTGAAATAGCAAATAAAATCGAGACTTATGACATTGATTCTAAGCCAATCATGCCATACTTCCCTATTCCAGATGAGTTTGCCAGTTCAGATGATTATCTTAAACATCTTACATATAAAGGAGCTGAGAGACGTTACAAAGTTTTAACTAATAGAGAAAAAGAGAGGATAGACTTTGAGTTGGAGACGGTTAAAAAGATGGGCTTTCCAGACTACTTTTTAATTGTTCAAGACTTTATTGCCGCAGCTAGAGGAATGGGTGTTTCGGTTGGTCCAGGTAGAGGCTCTGCCGCTGGATCGGTAGTTGCTTACTGCCTAGGAATTACAGATGTTGACCCGTTGAAGTATGATCTCCTCTTCGAGAGATTTTTGAATCCAGACCGTATATCAATGCCCGATATCGATATCGACTTTGATGACGATGGAAGAGCAAAAGTTTTAAAGTACGTAGAAGATAAGTACGGAAAAGACCATGTTTCTCATGTAATAACATTTGGAACAATGGCGGCGAAGAGTGCAATCAGAGATATTGCCAGAATTCAGAAACTTCCGTTGAGTGAATCAGATAGGCTAGCAAAATTGGTTCCTGCGAAATTCCCTGATAAAGATGGTAAATCGCAAGATGTTACATTAGAAAATTGTTATAAACTAATTCCTGAATTTCAAGATGCATTAAATTCTGGCGACCCGTTATTAGCTAGTACTTTGGAGTATGCAAAAAAACTCGAAGGAACTGTAAGAAACGTAGGGGTGCATGCCTGCGCAATCCTAATCGGACGCGATGATTTAAGAGAGTATATCCCAATTTCAACCACAAAGGATAAGGAATCTGGGGAAGATATGTGGGTGTCGCAATATGAGGGTTCATTTATTGAAGAGGTAGGAATGCTTAAGATGGACTTTCTTGGATTAAAGACATTGTCTATCATTAAGGATACGCTCAGAAATATTAAGCTTTCTAGAAATATAGAATTAGATATAGACCACATTCCATTAGATGATCCTGCAACATTTTCGCTTTTCAGCAAAGGTGACACAGTTGGAACGTTTCAGTTTGAATCGGATGGTATGAGAAAGTGGCTTAGAGAGCTTAAGCCAAGTCGATTTGAAGATTTAATTGCAATGAACGCCCTATATAGACCAGGACCAATGGACTATATTCCTGATTTTGTTGCAAGAAAACATGGAATTAAACAAATTGAGTACGATCTGCCCGAAATGGCAGAGATACTTCAAGATACTTACGGAATTACCGTATATCAAGAGCAGGTGATGTTATTGTCCCAAAAACTTGCTGGCTTTACTAAAGGCGAAGCCGATGGTTTGAGAAAGGCAATGGGTAAAAAGATCAAGGAGATGATGGACAAGCTTAAGGTTAAGTTCATCGAAGGAGGAGGAAAGAATGGACATCCTGCAGAAACCTTGGAAAAAATCTGGAAAGATTGGGAAGCGTTTGCTCAATACGCATTTAACAAATCTCACTCGACCTGCTATGCATGGATTGGCTACCAGACAGCCTACTTAAAAGCAAACTATACTGCAGAGTATATGGCGGCTACTTTAAGCCGAAACCTTAACGATATAACTGAGATTACCAAATTGATGGATGAGTGCAAGAGAATGGGAATTTCTGTTTTAGGACCAGATGTAAATGAGAGCTCAGATACATTTACTGTAAATAAGAACGGAGATATTAGATTTGGAATGGCAGGAATTAAAGGTGTTGGTGGTGCTGCAGTTGAATCAATTGTTGCAGCAAGAGAGACTAGCGCTGATGGATTTGTGTCAATCTTCGATTTTATTGAGAGGGTAAATTTAAGTTCTGTAAATAAGAAAACGATAGAATCACTAATCTATTCTGGAGCATTTGATCGTTTTGAAGTAAAAAGAGAGCAGTTTTTTGCGCTAAATTCTAAAGAGGAACCTTTTATTGATGCTCTGGTAAGATATGGGAACAGATACCAGTCTGATGTTATCATGGGAGGAAACTCTCTATTTGGTACAGGCGAAAGCATAAAACCAGTACCGCCAGAGATTCCTGCTGCTCCTGATGTAGATAATCTAGAGCTATTAAAGAGAGAAAAAGAGCTTGTTGGGATGTATCTTTCATCACATCCATTAGACCAATATAGTTTTGAGGTTAAGTATTTTACTAATACATCAATCGCAGAATGTGCTGATATGGTTGTAATGGCGGTTAATGATACTTCTTTACAAGGGAAAGAGTGTATAATTGCAGGTATAGTTACAAGTGTAAGGGTTTCATATTCTAAAAGTAGTGGAAAGCCTTTTGTAAACTTCACGTTAGAAGATTTTAATGGCTCAACCAGTTTTACTCTTTATGGAAAAGATTATGAAAATTTCATGAAGTACACTCAAGTAAATCTTCCATTACTTTTGAAATGTGTAATTCAGCCAAAATTTGGATTTGGAGGAAATAAAAATGGTGACCAAGCTCAAAAACCAATGGATTATGAGTTGAAAATTAAAAGTATTCGCCATTTAGCAAATACAAAAGAGGACTTTATTCGCCAGATTACTCTAAATGTACCAATCAAAAGAATTGATAAATACTTTAGAAAGAGCTTGGTGGATGCACTAAAACATCACAAAGGTCCTGCAACTGTAGTCATCAAGGCTCTTGATTATGAAAATCAGATTGCTGTTGAGTTTTTCTCAACTAAATACAGTATAACTGTAAGTAAAGAGTTGATTGAATACTTAGAGAATAATTCAATTGATTACTCATTTACTCCAACCTTGAGCTTTTAGTTCCAATTCAAGACCATCAGGAGTTACAAGAACGGTACCTATTTCGGGAGAACACAAATGACCAATTACATCGAATTGAGGTAGCTCTTTTTGAATTTTCTCGTATTGAGATAAAGGAATAATAAAGATAAATTGAACATCTTCTCCTCCATTGATTGCAGCCGTCGTTGCATCAATATTGATCTCTTCGGCCATTCTGAATGTTTCAGATGCGATAGGAAGCTTGTCTAAAAAGATTTTTGCCCCAAGTTCGTATCTGTAGCAGATCATTTTTATTGCAGAGGCTAAACCTTGTTCTAAAAATTCTCCATCTGAAGGAATAACCCCAGTTTGATTAATCTCTTCAATTAGAGACTTATTGATCTCTGGATTTAGGTAGCTTTTAAGTATATACTTGTAATTTCCTAAATCAGGCTGAGCAGATGTCGACTTAAACACACTCTTCTCTCTCTCTAACAATTGAAGCCCCATATATGCCGCGCCAATGTTTCCAGTAAGGCAGATCAGATCGCCAGAGGAGCACTTTTCCCTTTGAACAATAGTACTGTTTTTTTGTTTTCCTTGAGCGGATATAGATATGGTGAGGCCGGTTAATGATGGTAGAAGTTCTAGAGAATTGACTTTAAGTTTGTACTCCTCTATCGCTGCTTTCATCCCAAGCCAAATCTCTTCGATATCCTCTTTGAAGTATTTTTTAGAAAGCCCAATTTTGACAGAAATGTGATCAGGAGTGTAACCCTTTGCGAAAACAGAACCAAGAGAGAATATGACAGTTTTATATCCTAAATATTTTAAAGGCATGTATGTAAGGTCGAAATCAATGCCTTCGAGGAAAAGCTTATGAGAATTTATCCAAGTAAACCCCTCTTCTCCACCAAATGACGGAGAGTCAGAGAGAGAGCAATCTACCATGTTAAGGAGATTTTCAATTAGCGTAATTCTTCCAATATCTGATACTTGCGTCTTCTTTGCTTCCTTTTTGTCTTGGTTTTCCATTGTAATAATTTTTTACAAAAATAATCCAAAATGCATTAACTTTGCGCCACGATGAGTGAAAATGAAAATATAATACAAAAGGTGACGGAGTCGGAGTACCAACATGGTTTCGAGACTTCGTTAGATCAAGAGTTCATCCCCAAAGGGCTGAACGAAGATATTGTCAAACTAATCTCTTCTAAGAAGAATGAGCCAGAATGGATGTTAGAGTTCAGACTAAAGGCTTTTAATAAATGGAAGACGATGAAGATGCCAGAATGGGCTCACTTAAAGATTCCAGCAATTGACTATCAGGATATAATATACTATGCTGCTCCTAAAAAGCAGATAGAGCACGGGGGAGAGATAGATCCTGAGTTGCAGGCTACTTTCGATAAGTTAGGGATTCCACTGGATGAGAGAAATGTTTTAGCAGGAATCGCAGTAGATGCCGTCTTTGACTCTGTGTCAGTAAAGACAACCTTTAGAGAGAATTTAGCCGAAAAGGGAATAATATTCTGTTCATTCTCCGAGGCTGTTAGAGATTATCCCGATCTGATTAAAAAATATCTGGCAACAGTAGTTCCATATGGTGATAACTATTATGCAGCATTGAATTCTGCTGTGTTTAGCGATGGCTCATTTTGCTACATTCCGAAAGGGGTAAGATGCCCGATGGAGCTGTCTAGCTATTTTAGAATTAATGCGAAAGGGACAGGGCAGTTTGAGAGAACACTGATTGTTGCCGACGAAGGCTCTTATGTTAGTTACTTAGAGGGGTGTACTGCACCTCAGAGAGACGAAAATCAACTGCATGCTGCAGTTGTTGAGATTATTGTCATGCAAGATGCTGAGGTTAAGTACTCAACAGTCCAAAACTGGTATCCGGGCGACGTAAATGGCAAGGGTGGAATCTTCAACTTTGTAACCAAGAGAGGTATCTGCAAGGGTGCTAACAGTAAGTTATCATGGGCTCAGGTCGAGACTGGATCTGCAATTACATGGAAATATCCAAGCACAATTCTAAAAGGAGATAACTCAGTGTCCGAATTCTACTCTGTTGCAGTAACTAATAATTACCAACAAGCCGATACTGGAACAAAAATGATTCATATTGGCAAGAATACAAAAAGCAGAATTGTAAGTAAAGGTATTTCTGCCGGAAGAAGTGAAAATAGCTATAGAGGTCTTGTAAAAATATTACCAAATGCCGATAATGCTAGAAACTACACTCAGTGTGATAGCTTATTGCTAGGAGATAAATGTGGGGCGCATACTTTCCCTTACATAGAAAATGAAAATGAAACGGCAATTTTAGAACACGAAGCAACTACTTCAAAAATAAGCGAGGATCAGCTATTTTATTGTCTTCAAAGAGGTATTGGGACTGAAGATGCGATTGGACTAATTGTAAATGGCTATGCTAAAGAGGTTTTAAATCAATTGCCTATGGAGTTTGCAGTTGAGGCTCAAAAACTATTACAAGTAACTTTAGAGGGAAGCGTTGGTTAATATGGATGGATTATTCAGTATAAAATACGTGTTGTTTACAATTGGTGGCCAGAATGTAAGTTTGATAGAGATGCTTGCTGTTGTTTTTGGTATATCATGCGTCTATCTTGCAACAAGAGCAAAAGTATTGAACTTTTGGGTAGGCTATGCTTACACAATCTTTCTGTTTTTCCTTTTTTTACAAAAGGAGCTTTACTCGAGCATGTTGTTACAGCCTGTATCTCTTGCAATTAATATGTATGGTCACTATAGATGGACACATCCAAAAGAGGGCGAACAAAATCAAAAGAATCAACTAAAGATAACTCTAATGACTAACAGGGAGAGGATAGGAGCTGTAGTTTTGATTTTAGTAATTGCCTTTATTTGGGGAATGTTTCTTTCAGAAATTCATAATGTTTTTCCTGACGTCTTTCGTCAAGCAAGGACTCCTTATCTGGATGCCTTTGTTACAATTGTTATTTTAGCAGCACAATATCTATCTGCACAAAAGAAATTAGAGTGTTGGGCTGCATGGTTTACTGTAAATATTACAAATATTACACTATATATACTTGCCGGACTGGTATTTATGCCAATGGTAAGTGCCTCATACCTTGTACTTGCCTTTTTTGGTTTTTCAATGTGGCAAAAGCAATGGAAGGCGAATAATTAATTAATGAAATATTGAAATTATGTTAAAGATAAAAGATCTAAAGGCATCTATCAACGGAAAGGAGATACTCAAAGGTATTAACATAGAAGTTAAAGAAGGTGAAATACATGCTATTATGGGGCCTAATGGCTCTGGAAAAAGCACTCTTTCTGCAGTTCTTGCTGGAAGAGATAACTTCGAAGTTACATCGGGCTCTGTAGAATATAAAGGTATTGATTTATTGGAACTTGCACCTGAAGATAGAGCTCGTAGTGGAGTGTTCTTAGGATTTCAGTATCCTGTAGAGATTCCTGGAGTAAGTAATGTCAATTTTATGAAAACAGCTGTAAACGAACAGCGAAAACATAGAAATCTACCCCCTCTTACTTCTGCAGAATTCCTAAAGCTTATGCGTGAAAAAATGGAGATTGTAGAGATGGATAAATCATTCTCTACTAGAGGAGTGAATGTTGGATTCTCTGGAGGAGAAAAGAAGAGGAATGAGATATTTCAAATGGCAATGTTAGAGCCATCTCTTGCTATTTTAGACGAGACAGATAGTGGACTAGATGTTGATGCGTTGAGAGTAGTTGCAGCGGGAGTAAATAAACTTAAGAGAGCCGACAATGCATTTATAGTAATCACTCACTACCAAAGGCTTTTGGATTATATTGTTCCAGATGTAGTGCATGTTTTGTACAACGGAAGAATTATTAGAACAGCCGGAAAAGAGCTCGCTCTTGAGGTAGAGACCAGAGGATATGACTGGCTAATAAAAGAGACAGAAAATGAAAATCAGTAATTACAAATACTCTCCCGACATCCCTGAAGTTTTCAGATGTAGGGTTCCGTTGGCAAATACCATTCAAACTTATGTGGTGAATGGATTTCTCAGCGAAGAGCTGAGTGCTGAGCAATTTTCATTGGTAAGAAAGAGTTGTGCTGGTTTTGATCTTAAGATTAATAAAGAGAGCCAGCCAGATCAAAACATACAGATTATCAGTTTTCGTAATTCAGAATATTTGGATAAACTTGAATTCGAAAACACAATTAATGTCGCAGAAGGCTCTTCGTGTAAAGTACTTCTTTGTACACACACTCTATCTATGGATAGCTTTGAGACAAATGAAATAATCAATATCAATGTAGAGAAGCAAGCTGATGCAAAGTTTGTATTAATGCAAAATGAACACAACCAATCAAAACATTCAATTTTGCTTAATATTAACTTAGAAGAGGATTCGAAATTTAAACTCTCGGTTATCTCTCTCCATGGAGAGGCGTTGACCAATGAATTTGAATGTAATCTTAATGGAGAAAATGCTTATTGTGAACTCAATGGCCTTTATTTAGTTGATGGTTCACAGACAATAAGCACAAAGGTTAATATGAGGCATAATAAGCCAAACTGTAAAAGTAGCCAACTCTTTAAGGGGATTCTAGATAATAGCTCCAAAGCCCTTTTCAGTGGTAAAATAGTTGTGGCAAAAGACTCTCAAAAGACAGAAGCTTATCAAGCTAACCATAACCTACTTTTATCAAAATCAGCGAAAGTATATGCTCAGCCCCAATTAGAGATCTATGCCGACGACGTGAAGTGCTCACACGGTGCCACAAGCGGTCGCCTAGACGAGATGGCTTTGTTCTATATGCGCTCTAGGGGTATTGGAAGAGAAGAGGCAAAAATTCTTCAGCAATTAGCGTTTGCCTATGATGTTTTAGAAAAGATTTCAAATGAAGAGTTAAGAGCGAGACTATCTGATTTAGCAGAGAGCAGGCTTAGAGGAGAGTTTAGTCACTGCTCGAATTGTAGTATGAATTGTTGTTAATTAAAACTCAACTAATATGAAAAAGTTATTATTTACCTCACTTATAATTTTAATGAGCACAATGCTACATGCTCAGCTATCGAGAATTGAGGGTAAGTGGTTTACTATAGACGAAGACGGAAACAAGAAGTCGCTAGTCAAAATAACAAAAAACAGTTCAGGTGTTTACGAAGGTGTTATACTAAAACTTTACACTGGAAATCCTGATAGAAAATGCGATAAATGCCCGGGTTCACAAAAAAACATGCCGATAGTAGGATTGAAGATTATTACCGACATGAAAGTTGATGGGAAAAAAATCTCAGGCGGATCAATTCTAGATCCAGCTACCGGAAAAATTTATAGCTGCACAATATCATTCGACCAAGACAAAGGAAAGCTGAAAGTACGTGGTTCTCTGGATAAATCGGGAATTATCGGACGTACTCAGTATTGGGAATTTGCAGGGAGTGTTGATTAGTGTGTTAATAACTAAATAACCCCACTCGGGAGATAGCCCTATTTTAATATAATTTTGTTTGTAGGTAGAAGCACCGTTTTTACCTTCTGGGAAGTTTTGTCTAATAACATAATATAGCTTAGGCAACTGCAGATAATCTCTGTGGTTGTTTCGGCGACTAAGAAAAGGAAGTACTATTATGAAAACATTTACCTACGAAGAGGCATTGGCAGCCAGTTTGAATTATTTCAATGGTGATGAACTAGCAGCCTCAGTGTGGATCAACAAGTATGCTATGAAGGACTCGTTTGGCAACCTTTATGAAGCATCACCTGACGATATGCATCGGAGGATTGCGTCAGAGTTTGCAAGGATTGAAAAGAAGTACGACAATCCGCTTGGCGAAGAGCAGATTTACGAACTTCTAAAAGATTTTAAATTCATTGTTCCTCAAGGAGGTCCAATGTCTGGAATTGGCAACAATATGCAAGTTGCTTCATTATCAAATTGTTTTGTAATTGGTCACAAGAAACCAGCTGACTCATATGGAGGAATCATGAGGATTGACGAGGAGCAGGTTCAGTTGATGAAGAGAAGAGGAGGAGTTGGCCACGACCTTTCACACATCAGACCCGCAGGCAGTGCGGTATTAAATAGCGCTCTAACATCAACAGGGGTTGTTCCATTCATGGAGAGATACTCAAATTCAACAAGAGAGGTTGCTCAAGATGGAAGACGAGGAGCATTGATGCTTTCAATTTCTATCAAACATCCCGATTCGGAAGACTTTATTGATGCAAAACTTGAACAAGGGAAAGTAACAGGTGCTAATGTCTCTGTTAAGATTGATGATGAATTTATGCGTGCAGCATTGCATGGAAAGAAATACAAACAACAATTCCCAATTGAGTCAGACAATCCTAAAGTAGTTAAGGAGATTGATGCCGAACCATTATGGAAGAAAATTATTCATAATGCATGGAAGTCAGCTGAGCCAGGTATACTGTTTTGGGATACAATTATTAGAGAATCGATACCAGATTGTTATGCCGATTTAGGATATAAGACTGTAAGTACAAATCCTTGTGGAGAGATTCCACTATGTCCTTATGATTCATGTAGATTAATGGCAATCAATCTATTTTCATATGTAGAAAATCCTTTTACAAAGAGCGCAAAGTTCAACTTCGAATTATTCAAGAGTCATGTAAGAATGGCGATGAAGCTTATGGACGATTTGATTGATCTAGAGATGGAAAAAATCGAAGCGATCATTGAGAAAATAGCTAAAGACCCAGAAGATGAAGAGGTAAAACAAGCAGAGCTAAATCTGTGGAATAAAATCAGAGAGAAGACTCTAGGAGGAAGAAGAACAGGTCTTGGCATTACAGCAGAAGGCGACATGTTGGCAGCTATGGGTCTTAGATATGGTACAGACGATGCGATTGACTTTGCAGTTGAAGTGCAGAAAACTTTGGCAGTAGAAGCATACAGATCGTCAACCCTTATGGCTCAAGAGAGAGGACCGTTCCCAATTTTCGATTCATCTAGAGAGCTTAACAATCCTATGATTGCTAGGATCAGGAAAGAGGATGAAGAGTTATATGACATGATGGTAAGACATGGCAGAAGAAATATCTCTATGTTGACAATTGCTCCTACAGGAACAACAAGCTTGATGACTCAAACAACTTCGGGAATTGAGCCAGTGTTCCTTCCTGTGTACAAAAGAAGAAGAAAGGTTAATCCAAATGACAAAAATGTCGTAATTACATTCTGGGATGAAGTTGGCGATGCATGGGAAGAGTACTACGTATTCCACCATATGTTCTTGACTTGGGCAGAGATGCAAGGGATTAAAAAAGAAGAGGTATATAAGATGAAGTGGCAGGAGGTTGAGGCACTTGTTGCAAAATCTCCATACTACAAAGCAACTTCGAACGACATCGACTGGGTTGCCAAGGTTAAGATGCAGGGAAAGATGCAAAAGTGGGTAGACCACTCTATAAGCGTGACAGTAAATCTCCCTAATGATGTTACAGAGGAGCTCGTTGCTGAGGTTTATAAGACAGCATGGGAGTATGGCTGCAAAGGTGTAACAGTTTATCGTGACGGATCAAGAGCAGGTGTATTAGTCTCAGCCAAGGATTCAAAAGAGTCAACGATTTCTAAAAAAGAGAGACCAAAATCTTTGGATGCTGAGGTTATTAGATTCAAAAATGGTGCTGAACAATGGATTGCGTTGGTAGGTATGATGAATGGTGCACCATACGAAGTATTTACAGGTCTATTGGACGAAGATTCAAGAAGTATTCCTAAATCTGTCACAATGGGCTACATCGTGAAAGAGAAAGACGATGCTGGAAATACTAGATACGATTTCCAATACATCGATAAATATGGATACAAAAATACTGTTGGAGGTATTTCTCATATGTTCAACAAAGAATACTGGAATTATGCAAAGCTTATTTCGGGAGTCTTGAGAAATGGAATGCCAATCGTAGACGTAGTGAACCTAGTGAGCGGACTTCAACTCGACAGCGAGGCGATCAATACATGGAAAAATGGTGTTGAGCGTGCACTTAAGAGATATATTCCTGATGGAACAAAAGATGATTCGGGTAAAAAATGTGAGAAGTGTGGATCTAATGAACTTGTATATCAAGAGGGATGCCTCACTTGCAAATCATGCGGTTATTCAAAGTGCGGTTAAATGATACTTTATCCAAAGGCAAAAATTAATATAGGTCTTCAGATTACAGAAAAACGTCAAGATGGTTTTCATAATCTGGAGACCTTCTTTTATCCAGCCGACATGACGGATATATTGGAAATTGTGGAATCCAATACGCTATCTATTACCCAAACAGGACTTGAATATGATGGAAAACCCGAAGATAATTTATGTGTAAAAGCATATAATCTTATTAAAGAGAGATTCAATATTCCTCCAGTAGCAATTCATCTCCATAAACAAATTCCAGTTGGTGCAGGTCTAGGAGGAGGATCTTCAGATGCAGCCAATACATTAATAATCATCAATAAAATGTTTAACCTAAACATAGAACTTGATGAACTTACTAGAATCTCTGCAAAACTCGGTAGTGACTGTCCCTTTTTTGTGTTACTCTCTGATTTAAAACAAGGAGAAGGCGCTTATGCTACAGGCAGAGGAGAGATTTTAGAAAGAAAGGCAATTAAGGAACTCGATAACTATGTTGTAAAAGTTGTCAAACCTCCTGTTTTTGTCTCAACCGCTCAAGCCTATTCAGGAGTGACTCCTAAACGCCCCAATGTCCTTCTACGCGATTTACTAGAATTACCAGTAGAACAGTGGAGGGATAGGATTGAAAATGATTTTGAGAAGACAATTTTTAAGCAGTTCCCAATCATTGAAGAATACAAGCGTAATATGTATGAAAATGGAGCTGTATATGCGTCAATGAGTGGAAGTGGTTCGTCTGTCTTTGGGCTGTTTAAAAAGGGTTAAAACTGTCCAAAATAACCTTGAATAATATCTGGATTATTTGTCTTCATTAAAGACAACATAAGTAAAATTCTAGCCTTTTGTGGACTCTTCATTGCCGAAACTGGAATAGTTTTGTCATATTCTTCTGCCTCATTATCTACTCCACCTCTAAATATACGAGAGGATCTCACTACAATGATTCCTTTTTGTTTTGCTTCTTTGATTTTTTGATCAAAAGCTCTATTGTAATTTCCGTGACCAACACCCGCGATAATAATTCCATCTACGCCACTTTCTAATAGTGCATTAAATGGAATGTCCGATGCAAAAGCGTATGCATAAAGGATTTCAACTTTTGGTAGCTTTTGCCCTTTCCTGACTTCGAAAGGAGTTTCAACAGTATTCTTAGTTAATGACTCTCTATAAAAACGAGGTTTTCCACCTCTCATCATTCCCATAGGACCAAAATTTGGAGACTCAAAGGCGTCTGGGTTAACTGTATTACTTTTAATTAAGTCATCTGCTGAGAATATGTAGTCGTTCATTATTGCCATAACTCCCTTTCCATAAGCACCTTTATCGGCAGCTAGTGACACTGCATTGAAGAGATTAAAAGGGCCATCTGCACTTAATGAGGTAGAAGGTCGCATTGATCCAGTTAAAACAATAGGATTTTTGTGTTTTACCACTAGGTTTAGAAAATATGCAGTCTCTTCCATTGTATCTGTACCATGAGTAATAACTATTCCATCGCACAAGTTATTGCTAAACAATGAATCAATTTTACAAGCTAGTTGAATCCATATCTCTTCTGTGATATTTTGGCTAGAGATATTGCACACCTGGATACCTTTTAGATTACAAATTTTGTTTAGGTCAGGAACAGATTTCAAGATGTTTTCTATACTGATCACACCTGGCCTATACGACGCTCCTGTTGCACTTGGTGCAGCACCTGCAATTGTTCCTCCTGTTGCTAAAATAACGATTCTTGGCTGTTGTGAATAGATCGAACTCGAAAATAATAACAATGATATGATTGCTAATAAAAGTCTCTTTGACATAGTAATTTGGTTTAGGTAGAACAAATATAGAAAAAAGGCTGCTCCCCCGCTACTGAGAACAACCTTATTCGTACTAAAACCTAAACCTACATATACAAGATGCAGTAAGGTGAAAAATCGCTGCACTATTTTTTAAAAATAGTACTGTCTATTATTATTACAGGAAGTCTTGCAGCTAAGTATCCTATTGCTCCAACACCTACAACAGTAATTAAAATGTCGTAAAGATTTAATACTACGGGATATGAATCAACTATGAAGTTTCCAGGCATTGGAATAACTCCGAAGTATTGTTGAATTAGGCATAGTGAGACGCCGATTACAACACCAATTATGATTCCAGAGAGAGATATCAGCCATCCTTCGGTTATAAATATCCGTTTGATTGTTCTCTCTCTTGTGCCGATTGCTCTGAGAGTTTCAATGTCTCCTCTTTTTTCAAAGATTAGCATCGAAAGACTACCAAATACATTACAAGAAATTATTACTAAAATAAAGATCAAGATTAAGTAGATAGTGAGTTTTTCGGACTTCATCATTTTATAAAGGGTCTCATTTTGCTGAAATCTGTTTTTGACCGAAAAACTTGGTCCTAAAATATTCTGAATCTCTTGCTGGACAGCACTCTCGTCAGACCCTTTCTTAAGAAAGATCTCTATCGAAGTGACATCATCATTGTATTCTAAAAGTCTTCTAGCTACCGAAATAGGGACAAACATCAATTTTTTATCAATATTCTGTTCAATTGAAAATACACCTGATGGAAATAGCTTTTCTTGATTAAATGTATTGGTTCCAGAAAAGAATGAGATATTACCCGACTTGGATGGATAGTACATGTAAATTGGATCTATAAAGTGAACTCTTAACCCTATATTTACAGCGACACCTCTTCCTGGGATTGCTTGTTCAAGATCTCCTTGATAGAGCTTAAAATCGCCATCAATTATAAATTTACTGATGTTGGTTTTGCTTCCATAAAAATTATCTACACCCTTGATTGTTGCAACAGACTCTTCGTCACGGTATCTTATGAATACATTCTCTTCAAGAACTTCTCCAAAATAGGCTATTGAACTTACTCTTTTTGTCTTGTCGAAACTCTCTCCGACTGGACTGAAAGTCTTTGTAGAGTCGGAAGTTATTATCAGATCTGGTTCGTAAGAGTTATAGACAGACTTAATCAATCCTTCGAATCCATTGTATACAGACAAGACGACAATAAGCGCACAAGTGCCTACGGTTATTCCGCAAGCACTTATGAGCGATATTATATTTATCACATTATGCGATTTCTTTGCAAACAGATATCGCCTCGCTATGAAAAATGGTAGATGCAATCAACCTATTTTTTAAGTAATTCGTCAATTCTTTCAACATAGTCTAGAGAGTCGTCTATAAAGTAGACAATCTCTGGTACTATTCTTAGTTGTTTTGAGACACGTCTTCCCAATTCTCCGCGAATTGTCTTTGAGTGGTCTTGTACTATTGCTAATACCTCTTTTGCTTTTGAAGATGGAAAAATGCTTAAATGTGCCCTAGCTAAGGAGAGATCTGGACTCACCCTCACTGAGGTAACAGATACCATTGCACCACCAAAGGCAGACATCCCCTTTTCTCGAATTATCTCAGCCAAGTCGCGTTGCAACTGTTTGCCTACTTTCTGTTGTCTGGTACTTTCTCCTTCCATTTTATTTTATTTTAATTATGAAGTAATTCTTTTTGCCTTTTTGAATAAGAATATATTTGTCATTCAAAAGGTTATCTTTATTAATCGTCTGTTCAGCAGACTCGCATTTGTCTTTATTAATGCTTACAGCACCTGCTTGAATCATCTTACGACATTCGCCTTTAGATGGGAAAACTGCTGTTTTAACAGCAAGAAGATCAATTACATTGCATGGAAGGTCATTCTCTTGGTCGATTTCGAATTGAGGTACTCCATCGAAAACAGACAAGAATGTCTGTTCATCAATCGATTTTAATGCGTCTGAAGTCGATTGTCCAAAAAGAATAAGTGAAGCGTTTACAGCTTTATTATACTCTTCCTCGCCATGAACCATGGTTGTAACCTCTTTAGCTAGAAGTTTTTGAAGACTTCTCATGTGTGGCTCTTTATTGTGGGTTTCAATAGCTTCAAAGATAGTCTCCTTCGAAAGCATAGTGAAGATCTTGATATATCTTTCGGCATCTTGATCACTTACATTAAGCCAGAACTGATAAAAAGTATACGGGCTTGTATATCTGGCGTCTAGCCAAATATTTCCTTGTTCTGTCTTTCCGAATTTACCGCCATCTGCTTTTGTAATCAGTGGACAGGTTAATGCGAAAGCCTCACCATTAGCCTTTCTCCTTATAAGCTCAGTGCCTGTTGTAATGTTTCCCCATTGGTCACTTCCCCCCATTTGAAGTTTGCAGCCATGATTTTGGTAAAGATATAAGTAATCGTATCCCTGAACTAACTGATATGTAAATTCGGTAAATGACATCCCTTCTCTCTCTTCGCCTGTTAGCCTCTTTTTAACAGAGTCCTTGCTCATCATATAGTTAACTGTGATGTGCTTTCCAATGTCTCTAATGAATGCTAGGAAAGAAAACTCTTTCATCCAATCATAATTATTAACCAAAATTGCTGCATTTGCTGCTCCAGAATTGAAGTCTAGAAATTTTGACAATTGATCTTTGATTGCATTTTGATTGTGACGAAGTGTCTCTTCGCTTAAAAGATTTCTTTCAGACGATTTCATCGATGGATCTCCAATCATACCGGTAGCACCTCCAACTAGCGCAATTGGTTTGTGTCCACAAGCTTGAAAATGCTTTAGCATCATTATGCTAACAAGGTGTCCAATATGTAATGAGTCTGCAGTGGGGTCTATTCCAACATATGCAGATGTTTGTTCTTTTTGTAGTTGTTCTTCGGTGCCAGGCATAATGTTGTGCACCATTCCTCTCCAAGTTAGCTCCTGTACAAAATTGTTCATCGGATATATTTTTGGGCAAAAGTACAGATTTTTATTTATTTTTGTTTAAACTCAAATTTTATATAATCAATAAGTTATTCTATGAAACACATTATAAATAGGTTATTATCAATAGCTTTACTTTTTGTATTGTCTTTTTCGACAGTATCTTCTTTAAGCGCAACAGGCTTAAATTCATATGCTTACCAAAGTGAAAACAGTGATTTATTAAATAAATTGCTGTCATTAAATGGTGTTAGTGATGTTAAGTCGTTAGAATCTAAGGCCTTTAAAGAAAAATTTGTATTAAATATCGAACAGCCCATTAATCATAAGAATCCATCGCAGGGAACCTTTAAACAAAGAGTATTTGTAATGCTTACAGACGTAAATAAACCAACAGTACTTGTAACTGAAGGTTATGGTGGGGCTTACGCAGAACGTCCAAATTACAGAGAAGAGTTGTCGCGGATTTTCGATGCCAATATTGTATTTGTTGAGCATAGATATTTTTTAAATTCAACTCCTCAACCTCTTGATTGGACATATTTAACAGCTGAGAACGCTGCAAATGACCTCCATCGAATAAATGTTGAAATGAGGAAAATATTTAAGGGTAAATGGATTGCAACTGGTATCAGTAAAGGGGGCCAAAATGCAATGCTTTATACGATGTTTTTCCCGGGTGATATGGATGTAACTGTACCATACGTTGCCCCTTTGTGCAAAGGGGTAGAGGATGGAAGACATGAGCCTTTTTTGAATGATTTTGCAGGAACTCAGGTTGAGAGGCAGAAAATTAAAGATTTTCAGACAGAGTTGCTAAAAAGAAGATCAACTCTTCAGCCTATGTTTAATAAACTTTGTGCAGATAAGGGGTATGAATTTAATCTTCCTATAGAAGAGATTTACGATTACACAGTTCTAGAGTTTTCATTCTCACTTTGGCAATGGGGTGCTCCAGTCTCGGATATTCCTGCGCTGAATGCAGATGATCAGACTCTTTTTGCATATTGGATTAAGATGTGCAGCCCAGACTATTTTGTAAAAGAGAGTAATACTTCGTCGTTCTTTGTTCAAGCGGCAAAAGAGTTGGGTTACTATGGTTATGATATAAAGCCATTTAAGCAATATTTGAAGATTAAGAGCGCAAAGGGATATCTTAATAAAATATTCCTGCCACAAGGTCTTAATGTGAAGTTTGATAGATCTTTATACAAAAACATGAAGAGGTTTTTGGACAAAACAAACAATAAAATGATGTTTATTTATGGTGAATTTGATCCTTGGTCTGCTGTAATGGTTGATGAACCAAAAGGAAAAAACATTGTTGTCTTTGTCGAACCAAAAGGTAGTCATAGGACAAGAATCGGCTCTTTAAAAGAAGATGATAGAAATAAAGCTGTCGAGATTCTTACCAACTGGCTCAAATAAATAATATGATAGAATTCAGGAATATTAAGCTTTCGGACAAACCTTGGATTGACGAATTGCTTTCTTACAACGATTTCAGAGGCGCAGAATTTTGTTTTACCAACCTATTTATATGGGAGGGTGTGTTTTCTTCTAGAATCGCAAGATTTAATGATTTTTTACTCTTAAAGTCGGGGGAGGGTGAGAATACTAAATATTTAATCCCTGTTGGAAGAGGCGTTTTAAGAGATGCTATTGAATATTTAAAACAAGATGCCATAGAGAGAGGTATTCAATTAAAAATTATTGGAATACCGAAAGAGAAGGTATCAGAAATTTCGGAATTATTTCCTGAAACATTAATAAATGAAGAGCGGAATAGTTTTGATTATATCTATGAGAGTGAAAAGATGATAACTCTCTCTGGCAAGAAGCTTCAACCAAAAAGAAACCACTTAGCAAGGTTTAAAGAGCTACCTGGGTGGAGCTATGAAGAGATAACTCGTGACAACATCTCCGAATGTGTAGAGTTTAATAAACTTTGGTGCAAAGAGACTGGTATCTGTGGCGAAGATCCATCTTTAGAGAGCGAAATGTGTGCAGTTGGGAATGCTCTGGCTAACTATTTCGAACTAGGTCTCAAGGGGGGACTTCTTAGACTTGATGGGAAAGTGGTTGCTTATACTGTTGGAGAAAAAATCAATAGCGATACAGTAATCATACATATTGAGAAGGCATTTGCTGGGATTAGAGGTTGTTATCAGATGATTAACAGAGAGTTTGCTGAGAGGATTGCCTCTGAAGTTAAGTATATTAACAGAGAGGATGATGCTGGAGATTTAGGGCTTCGACAGGCTAAAATGTCTTATTATCCAGTATTTTTACAAGAGAAATATTCAGCTTTGATAAAATAATTATATTTGCATAAACAAAACTGAAAAGAACTTGGAACCTCCCAGTAGTCCTTTAGATTATTATCTGCTGAAAGGGATTGTTTTAATCCTCTCATTTGTTTTCTATGTTGCATTCTCATGCAGCAAGGTTGCTATGTTGCGGTATAGTACTGCTGAAATTAAACAATTCGGCTCGATTATCAATGGATATATTCAATTTTTCAAAGTACTAATTATCATCCTTATTGCTGCGTTTGGAATATTGGGCGAATCTTCGTCTGCTCTTTATTACAGCATTCCTGCGGTCCTTGTAATCGCATTTTTTAGTGTAATCTTCTTTGGGACAATTTTCCCAGCGTTTGTAGTCTCTTATAGCTCATCAATCGCTACTTCTTGTATAAGAACAGCCATTTTCTTCTCAAAACCATTCAAGAAACTATTTGATGAATTTAAATCAAAATACTCAAAAGAGGTTTCTGAGATTATTGAGGAGGAGGAAGATCGTGCAATAGAGGATATTGCCGAATTTGAAGAGAGAAAGATTGTTAAGAATATATCTGATTTATCGGAAGTGTCTGCTAAAAGCATAATGACTAAGGCTTCCGATGTTATTTATGTCTCACTTGATTTTAATTTTGCTCAAGTCTTGAAAGTTGTTAAAGAGTCTGGATTTTCCAGAATCATTGTACAAGATGGTGATTTTCAAAACATATCAGGAGTTCTTTTTGTGAAGGACTTGTTGATGTACAAGGGTATGCCCTCGAATTACGAATGGAAAACACATATAAAACCTATTTCATATATTGATGAGAATTCAAAAGCAGATAATCTACTGTTTCAATTCAGAGACAATAAGATTCATCTTGCTGTTGTGAAATCTGAGAATGGTCAAAATGTTGGAATATTATCCATGGAGGATATTTTGGAAGAGGTTGTTGGAGAGATTAATGATGAAACTGACTAAATAGCTGAACAATGCCACTCTATTTTGATAGGACGCTTGAAGATGGATCCCGGTTACTTGTGTGGGATATTATCGAGACTGAGAATGAGTTAATGAATTTAACATCTCTACCTTCGGAGGAGATGGAGGACTTAACTCTAACTAAAAATGTATCCAGACGTAAAGAAAAACTTGCGATTAGAGCACTTCTTGACATCGCTTTTGGTGAGAAGGTGTATTTAAGTCATCATGATAATGGAAGGCCTTATTTGGTTAATAATATCATAGAGATAAGCATCTCACATACATCGCGATTTGCAGCATTATTAGTAAGCGATGAAGAGAGTGTTGGAGTTGATATTGAAGATCTAACTAGAAATTTTTCGGTTGTAGAGAGGAAAGCTTTATCGGATAGAGAAATTTTGGATTTGTCTTCTAAGAATAGAAACCTACATTTAGGGATATATTGGAGTGCAAAGGAGTCTATCTTTAAAAGGATGTCTCAGACTGATGTTAATTTTGCTGAACAAATAGAGATAAAAAAATTCACTCCGAAGGACTCCGGAGTGATTGATGCAAAATTTTGCTCTAAGGATAATAAAACTACGAATCTCGAAGTTTATTATGAAATATTTGAAGAGCATGTAATTACATGGATTTCGGGAAAATGTTAGTTATTACTTAACCCAGTATTTGTTTTGAATGCTCTTTCGTATTTACCTTCTCAATTATATCAACAATTATACCGTTTTCGTCTATCACAAAAGTTTTTCTTAAAATTCCCATAAACTGTTTACCCATAAACTTTTTCTCACCCCATGAGTCGTATTTTTGAATGATTTCGGTAGAGGTGTCGGCAATTAATGGGAATGGTAGCGAGAATTTTTCAATGAAACTGCGATGGGATTTTTCGCTGTCTTTGCTTATCCCAACTATCTTGTAGCCATTTTTCAAAAATTTATCATAGTTGTCCCTTAAGTCGCAAGCTTCTGCTGTGCATCCAGGTGTGTTATCCTTTGGGTAAAAGTATAATACTAGTTTGCTCCCTTTGAAATCACTTAATGTAATAGGGTTTCCATCGTGGTCTATTCCTGAAAAATCAGGGGCTTTGTCTCCAATTTTTAACATAGTCTTTTTATTTTACTAACAACTAAATTCGAAAAGAGTTCGTAAAAAAAT